>NZ_JBFAKW010000249.1:0-3668 GCF_040655955.1 Streptomyces sp. NPDC050263
GGCCCGCTCCGCGTCGGACAGCCCGTACCACCGGAGGTAGGTCTCCTCGACCACGCTCTCCGCCTCACCCGCGCTCCCCAGCATCCAGTAGGCCACGTCGAGCAGATACCGACGCTCGTCGAGCAGTTCCCCGATCGGCGCCGTGTCAGCCTGGTCCATGGAGCACCCTCCCTGACGGCTTCAGCGAGTCCTCACGCACGACACACTTCTTTCAACTCGGCTCAACCAGTGAGACCGGACACCCCTGAATGTTGTGACACCGGTAACCGGGGCAGCGGCCGCCTGTCACAGATGCGCCCATTGCCCGGTCTCATGGTCAGCAACCGGTACCGCCTCGCGGAGACGAGAAAGCGGTTTGTTCTCCCCTGGCTGCTGAACGAGGAGGCTACTCCGTGTATTGGCGCGAGCGGGCAGCTTGCCTGCGTGTGGACCCTGATCTGTTCTTCCCCGTAGGACACACCGGTCCGGCACTCGACCAGATCGAGGAGGCGAAGGCCGTGTGCGGCCGTTGCCCCGTCCTGGAGCAGTGCCGCGACTGGGCGGTGGAGGTGGGCCAGGTGGAAGGCATCTGGGGTGGCACGACGGAGAGCGAACGCCGTGCGCTGCGGCGGCGCAGGATCCGTCGGACCGAGGACTCGGTCATCACCGCAGCGTGACGGCAACCGCCGTACAGGGGCGTGGACCTTGCTGATTTCCAGTGATTCGAGCACAACACTCATGGACGATTCATGAACGGTGGTAAGGGGATGGAAAAAGGGGAAAGGGTTGCCGCATGGGCCGATGGGCGCCTGGGTGTGTACAGCCAGGTCAGGGCGAAAGCGCGTAAGGCCTTTCCGGACCACTGGTCGTTCATGCTGGGCGAGATCTGCCTCTACAGCTTCATCATCATCATCGTGACCGGCGTGTATCTGACGTTGTACTTCCATCCGTCGATGAACCAGGTGGAGTACACCGGCAGCTACGCACCGCTGCGCGGCCAGCTGGTGTCGGAGGCGTTCAACTCGACCATGCACATCTCCTTCGACGTCCGCGGCGGACTGCTGATCCGGCAGGCCCACCACTGGGCGGCACTGGTCTTCGTCGGCGCCATGCTCGTCCATATGATGCGCGTCTTCTTCACCGGCGCCTTCCGTAAGCCCCGTGAACTCAACTGGCTCTTCGGATTCCTGCTGCTCGTCCTCGGAATGTTCGCGGGGCTGACGGGATACGACCTTCCGGACGATCTTCTCTCCGGGACCGGGCTCATGGTCGTGCACGGAACGATTCTCTCCATCCCGATCGTCGGAACCTACATCGCGATGTTCCTCTTCGGAGGCGAGTTCCCGGGGAACGATCTGGTGGCGCGTTTCAACACGATCCACGTCCTGCTCATCCCGGCCCTCATGGTGGCGCTGCTCGTCGCCCATCTGATCCTGGTCCTGCGCCACCGGCACACCCAATACCCGGGTCCGGGGCGCACCGACAAGAACGTGGTCGGAGTTCCGCTCAAGGTCCGCCTCGTGAAGTCCGCCGGCTACTTCTCGCTGGTCTGCGGAGTCATCTTCGTCATGGCCGCGGTCGCGCAGATCAACCCGGTCTGGGCGTACGGCCCCTACCGGGCTGACCAGGTCTCGGCGGGATCGCAGCCCGACTGGTACATGGGCGTGGCGGACGGGCTGCTGCGCGTCATGCCGGGCTGGGAGATCGCCTTCTGGGGCCACACCCTGGCCCTGGACAACCTGATCCCCCTGTCGGTGGGCCTGGGGCTGTTCCTCGCCATGGGCGCCTATCCGTTCCTCGAGGCCTGGGTGACCGATGACGATCGTGATCACCACCTCCTCGACCGGCCGCGCAATCGCCCGGTGCGTACGGGACTGGGTGTCGCATGGCTCGGCTTCTATCTGGTGGCCACGATCGGCGCCGCGAACGACGTCATCGCCATTCGCTTCCATGTCTCGGTCGAATCGGTCACGTGGGCGGTTCGCATCGGTCTCTTCGTCGTGCCCGTGCTGGCCTATCTCGTGGCGAGCCGGATTGCGCTGGCCCTCCAGCGCCAGGACCGTGACAAAGTGCTGCACGGCCGTGAGACCGGCGTCATCAAGCGACTTCCGCACGGCGAATTCGTCGAGGTGCACGAGCCGCTCAGCCAGGAAAGACTGCACGCCCTCACACAGCACGAGCAGTACCAGCCGATTTCGGCCGGCCCGGATGACGGATCCGGTCTCGCCCGGCGCCTGCGTGCGCGGCTCAGCCGGAGTTTCTACGGCGAGGACACGCAGATCACCAAGCCGACCGAGCAGGAATACAAGGAGATCACCGGCAGACACTGAGCCGCCCCTCGGCGTCGCCGGCCCTTTTTCCGCGGTGCTGTCACACCGTCAGCACCTGTCCTGTCCTTGAGGGTGAGAGCAGGTACGAGCCAGCCGACCCAAGGAGTGCACCTCATGACCAAGCCCGTTCTTGAGACTGCGGCTCAGGAGCTCGCGGACGCGACGGCCAGCCCGCCCTTCCTGTACGAACTCGGCCCGGAGGGCGCCCGCAAGGTCCTGGACGACCTCCAGGCCGCGCCGGTCGAGAAGCCGGACGTGGAGGAGAAGTGGTTCACGGTCTCCGCCGAGGTGGGCGATGTGCAGGTACGCGTCGTCAAGCCCGTCGGCAGCCAGGGCGCACTGCCGGTCGTCCTCTACGTGCACGGCGGCGGCTGGGTCATCGGCAATGCCGGCACCCATGACCGTCTGGTGCGCGAGCTGGCCGTCGGGGCGGACGTCGCCGTCGTGTTCGTCGAGTACGACCGCTCACCGGAGGCCACTCCTACGGCGGATCGGTCATCAGCGACGCCGCCCGGGGCGCCGACAACGTCAAGGCGCTCGTGTACATCGCCGCCTTCGTTCCGGAGAAGGGCGAGAGCGCGCCGGAACTGTCGGGCAAGTTCCCCGGCAGCACGCTCGGCGAGGCGCTGCGCCCCGTCCCGGTCACTCTGCCGGACGGCTCGCAGGGGACGGACCTCTCCATCGAACAGGGCAAGTTCCATGGCCAGTTCGCCGCGGACGTGCCCAGGGCGACCACCGACCTGATGGCGGTGACCCAGCGCCCGGTGACCAGCGCCGCGCTGGAGGAGGGCGCCTCCGAGCCGGCCTGGAAGACCGTTGTGTCCTGGGTCCTGGTGGCCACCGAGGATCTCAACGTCCCGCCGCAGGCGCAGACGTTCATGGCCGAGCGCGCCAAGGCGCACACGGTGCGGGTCCGGGCCTCGCACGCGGTGAGCGTGTCCCGTCCCGACGCCGTCGCCGACCTCATCGAGAAGGCGGCGCGCACGGTCCGCTGACCGGCGCACACAGCAGGGCGGGGCGGCAGGACGCCGCCCCGCCCTTTCGTGCGTTCAGCGGGAAGCCGCGGTGTGGGAAGTCGTGGTGGAGGAAGGAAACCGGCGCAGCGCCTGTGAGATGGCCGCCATCCGCTCGTCGAGGTCGACGAGTTCCCGGCGGAGCTCGTGGACGCGCGTGCGCAGCTCGGTGGCTTCGGCGGCCAGGGACACGACCGTGGCCGCGAGGTCGACACGGTTCTCCGTGACGGAGGTCATCCGGATCTCCCCGTTTCTAGGCCCGTACTTCGCGGGTCGTTGATTCGTATGGTGTGACCGGTCCGGGGGTGTCCTCGGGCCGGGGTGTGGCGTTGGGTGGGGTGTGTCG
>NZ_JBFAKW010000250.1:0-3639 GCF_040655955.1 Streptomyces sp. NPDC050263
CGGGCCAGGTATTGCGTCACAACAACACCAACCCGTGCGGCTCACTCTGCGTTCCGGCTCAGACCGCGATCACTGTCGTACACCACGTCGTTACCGGCTCTGGCGCGATGTCGGGCTGCGCGGGTTCGGGGCAGACCGATTGCCCTCGCCGCGGTTCCGGGGGCGCTGGACGGCTCGGAACGCCGCCTTCACCGACTTCATGGTCAGGACAGGTCAGCGGCTGAGCGAGCAGGCCAGCCTCACGGTCTTCGAGGTTCCCACCGGGCCGGGGCTTGGCGGCTATCGGCGATACTGGCTGCCGTGGGCGATCGCGAAGAACGCCTCGGCCTGTGGACGTTCACGTATTTCGGCTCTGGCGACGATCACGTGACGTTGGTCAAGGAGTCAGCAGTATCCGGAGTCGGAGAAGGTCGAAGTCGGCTCGCCCGTAGCACTGGCGTTTGAGGGGTTTGATGCGCGTCACAGCACCCTCGACAGCGCCTGAGCTGTGTTCCAGGGTCAGCCCGTTGATGACGGCGTCCAGGTCGCGGCGCAAGCCGGTGGCGAGCGTGTGCAGTGCCGGGAGGTGGTCGGCGTCCACGGTGTCCAGCCAGGCCGGAAGATCGGTGCCACGTCGCTGCTGCATGATGGCGGCGAACGCGCGGATGTGGCTGTGCAGGCGTTCCAGATGCTCGCAGCTGGACACTGCGGCTTTCAGCCCGAGTGCGTCGTCCTCGTCGAGGTGGTCTGGGTGGGTGAGCATCCAGCGGCTGACCTGGCGTGGTTTGGGGATCGCCGGGGTGGTCGGCGCGGATTTTGCGGGGCCGTGCTTGCGTCCGTCGCCGTGGGGACGCAGTGGCCGCAGGTAGCGGCGGACGATCTGGACGCTGCCGGTGGAGCCCAGGGCGCGCAGTTCGGCGGTGATGTCCTGGGCGTTGGCGACTCCGGCGATCCAGCGCTGGTTGACGACATCGCGCCAAGGGTCCAGCCGACTGGACCGGTGCTCGGCCTTGGCCGACAGCTCCTCGACGGTGGCGGCGTCGGCGAAGCGGCGCACGGTCTGGATGTCGAGGTTCAACTCGCGGCCGACCGCCGCCCTGGACAAGCCGCGGGCCAGGCATTCCCGCACGTCGGCGTGGCGTTGTCGGGTCCGGGCGGCCGGCGGGTAGTCCCGGCTCGGCGGGCCGGGGATCTCCGGCGGGGGCGTGTGCTCGTCGGGCTCGGCCTCGGGCTGGACTTCGGCCTCGGCGCGAGCTGCCTGACGCAGGCAACCGTGGTGTGCCACGACCGTCTTCTGCGCCGCCTCACACAGGTTCTTCCATAAATGGAAGCGATCTGCGACTTGCGTGGCGTCCGGTGCGCCGGCCCGGACGCCCTCGGCGTAGGCGCCGCCCCGGTCCCGGCACACGATCTCGACGCCGGGATGAGCGGTCAGCCAGTCGGCCAGCGTCTGGGCCTCGCGGTCCGGCAGCACGTCGATCGGCCGGTGCGTTTCCATGTCGATCAGGATCGTGTTGCAGGAGTGACGACGCCGGATCGCGAAGTCGTCGACGCCGAGCACCGTCACCTCCGGAACCTCGGGAGCGGGCTGCGCGCGGATCAGATTGATGAGCAGGTCACGGCAGCAGGGCATACCCAGCCGGGTGGCGAGCCGGGATCCGGCGCGGTCTGCCAGCGCCAGCGCGATCGAAACCAGCGCCTTGGTCAGCGTCGGAGTCCGCCGGGCGAACGGCGAGGTGAGACCCGGGATTTGCTCGCTGAACGTCGCCTGGGAGCAGGCACGGTTGACGCATTTGAAGCGGCGTACCGTCACCACGACCTTCGTCCCGCGTCCGGCAACGGGTGAATCCGCCAGCGAACGGCCGTAACGAGCGTGGACTCGCGAGGACCTCGATCCGCAGCCGGAACACTCCGCGTCCGGCGTGGAAGACCTCACGGACCACGTTACTGATGCCCCGTCGGACTCCATCCGATCGACAGCAACGGCCTTCAGATGCGGAAACAGATTCTCAATACCCCGCGATAAGCACGCTGGCCATCCTCCCCGATCACACAGAGCCCCGAGTACCGCGAGGTGTCGACCAGGGCCATGTCACGTGATCGTCGCCAGAGCCGAAACGCCAGGCTCAAGCGGCGCAACCGCCAACTGGCAGACCACCTCGCCCTCGCTGCTGCACACGTCCAGAAGATCACCTTGGAGAACCAGCGGCTACGGCAGAGACTCGAAGCCGCGACAGGCGTCACCCGCCTCGCCGACCGCATTGCGAGTCGCCGAACACCCCAATAGTTCAGGTTTTCCTGAATCCAGGAATCCTTGTATTGTCGAGGGGTGCTGACCATCGCCCCGGAGGTCGAAGTGCTTGCGCGCTTCGGCCGTGCTCTCGCCGACCCCATCCGCTGCCAACTGCTGCTGGCCCTGCGGGATGCCCCCGCCTATCCGTCCGACTTGGCAGACAAGATCGGCGTCTCCCGGACCAGACTGTCGAACCACCTGGCCTGCCTGCGTGACTGCGGCCTGGTCGTCGCCGTCCCCGACGGCCGCCGCACCCGTTACGAGCTCGCCGACCCACGGCTCGGTCATGCGTTGGATGACCTTCGCACCGCGGTCGTCGCCGTCGAGACCGACCGGACCTGCGTCGATGCCGAGACGAAGGGCTGCTGTTGAGATGACCGCGATATCCCTCGGCCCGTCCCCGGCCCGCCGCGACGTCCTGACGAAGCGAATACGCCTGCTGGTCGCCGCGACGATCACCTACAACGTGATCGAGGCGATCGTCGCCATCACGGCCGGCACCATCGCCTCCTCCACCGCGCTGATCGGATTCGGCTTCGACTCCGTCATCGAGGTCTCCTCCGCCGCCGCGGTGGCCTGGCAGTTCTCCGCGACCGACCACGAGGTCCGCGAAGCCCGCGAGAGGCGCACCCTGCGGATCATCGCCGTCTCCTTCTTCGCTCTCGCCGCCTACGTCACCGTCGACGCTCTCCGGGCCCTGACCGGCACCGGCGAAGCGGAGCACTCCACCCCTGGCATCGTCATTGCCACACTCTCGCTGGCGGTCATGCCATTCCTGTCCGCCGCCCAGCGCAAGGCCGGACGCGAACTGGGCTCCGCCACCGCCGTCGCCGACTCAAAGCAGACCCTGCTCTGCACTTACCTCTCCGCCGTCCTTCTGGTCGGACTCGTAGCCAACAGCCTCCTCGGCTGGTCCTGGGCGGACCCGATCGCCGCCCTCGCTATCGCCGGCGTCGCCGTCAAGGAAGGCCGCGAAGCCTGGCGCGGTGACGCCTGCTGCGGCCCCATCCCGACCGCCAGCACGAAGGCCGCCTCGGAGGCTGACACCTGTGGCTGCAAGCCCGACTGCACCTGCTGCGACTGACTTCCTGCAGACAACGGTTAACGGTCAATCTCAAACAGCAGCCACAACCGTGACCAGCCTCGCGACCTGGCACGGTTCCCCTAATCCAGGGTGTAGGCAGCTTGGTCCGGACCTCGCAATGGCCGAGGAGCTGCCGACAGCCGACAGCCCGCAGCGGAACGCCTTCGGCCTTCACGGCCCTTGAGACCCGGGTCTGTCAAACGAGCGGTGTAACCAGGGTGTTGGGGCTACTGACGGGCTGCTGAGAGTCGGCCGTCGAAGGTGATGTCGAAGGCGTTCAGGG
>NZ_JBFAKW010000251.1:0-3632 GCF_040655955.1 Streptomyces sp. NPDC050263
GCGGCAGTGCCGCCGCGAGCCCGGAACCCACGTGGGCTAGCCGGAGACGCCGAACGCCCGGATGGTGCTGAAGGTGTTGGAGCCGTCACCGAGGTACACGACGCCCTTGGTCGCCCACCGGTTGCTGAGGTAGGCGATCGGCGAGTTCCACGCGTTCTTGACCGCGAAGTCGTTGACCTCCTTGTAGGCGTCCGCCGCCTTCGCCGCGTCGAGCTCGCCATTGGCCTGGGCCAGCAGCTTGGTGAGCTGGGGGTCGGAGGAGTTGAACGGGTTGAGGTAGCCGGTCGGGGTGTAGTTGTTGCCCGCCTCGCGCGCGGAGGTGTTCAGCCCGTCGATGAAGAGGATCATCGGGTACTTCTTCGAGGTGATCGCCGAGATGCTGTTCTGCGCGGGCACCGGCGTCCACTTCACCTTGATCCCGATGTCGTCGAGCGCCTGGGTGACAGTCGGCTCGAACGCCTTGGTGAAGAGGAAGCCCGGCATCGTGACGGAGAAGCCCTGCGGGTACCCGGCCTCGGACAGCAGCTTCTTCGCGGCCGCGGGGTCGAAGGGGTAGCTCTTCTCGAGCGCGGGGTCGTAGGCGCCGCTCGCGGGGTTGAAGACCTGCACTGTCGGCTGCGCGCCGCCCTTGAGCAGTTGCTCGGAGATCTTCGTCCGGTCGAACGCCATGTTGATGGCCTGTCGCACCCGCACGTCCCCGAGCGGCTTGAGGACGCTTCCCGCCCGGTCGGCGAGCACCAGGTTCGCCACCGCGGTGGCCCGGGGGGTCGAGATCTTGTAGCCCGCCGCCTTGAGCTTGGCGGAGTTCTCTGCGGGGGCCGGACCGGCGTTGATCTGTCCGGCCTGCAGCGCGTTGGAAGAGGCGGTGGGATCCTGGATCACCTTGACCGTCACGGTCTGGAACGGGTAGGCCTTCGCGTTCCAGTAGTCGGCCCGCCGCTTGAGCACGTACGTCGTGCCGGTCACCGACGACTTGTCGAGGACGTAGGGACCCGAACCGACGGGGTTGAGCGCGGTGCTCTTGTCGGCCATCGTCGCGGGATCGCCGATCACCCCCGCGGCCGTCGAGAGCGTGGTCAGCAGCGAGCCGTCCCGCTGCTTGAGCTGGAGAACGACAGTCGTGGCGTCGGGAGCCTCCACCGACTTGACGGAGGCCAGCAGGCCCTGCTGCGACCCGGGCGTGGTCATGGTGCGTTCCAGGGTCGCCTTCACCGCGGCCGCGTCCACCGTCGCGCCCGAGGAGAACTTCATCCCCTGGTGCAGCTTCAGGGTGAGGGTCAGCCCGTCGGCGGAGTACTTCCAGCTCTCGGCCGCGTTCGGCTTCAGCTCGCCCTTGTTGTCGGTGTAGAGCAGCGTGTCGTAGAGAGCACTCCAGACGTAGGCTGCCTGCCCGTCGTTGAGCTGGGCCGGATCGAAGGAGTTCGGAGTGGACTGGATGGCGAGGGAGAGCGTCTTGGCACTGGGCGAAGACGAGTCCGTGGACCCTCCGCCGCACGCTGTCAATGTCAGCAGTGCCGCTGCGGTGATCGCTGCGGGTAGTGCTCGGAACCGCGGTTGAGGGTCGTTGGATCGAATGCGCGTCATGTGAATTTCCCTTGTGTCCCGTGCGATCCGGGGTCCGGTGCGTCGAATGTGGCCGGCACCGCCCCGGGGCTCCTTGCCGACCGGCTTGCGGGTCGGTTCCTCGACGTCCGGCTACAGGTGCGGCACATCATCACCTGAACCGACGCAATGCGTCACGATCGTGTTAACTCGACAACGCTTACCAGGTGGTTGGATTTCGTTTGTGGAACGTAGGCGTCGGTGGCGGCAACCGGGAAGGGGGTGTGCGGCGTTCTTGACCAGAGCGTTATCTTTTGGGGCGGGGGTTTTCGCCTCGGGATGAAGCGTCCCACGTCATGAATGTGCAGGTCACAGAGGTGATCGAAGTCTCGCCGGCCCTCTGGTGGCCACTTTCTCAATACCGGCCAGGTGGAAAGATTTGGCGCTCTGGGGCTAGGGTGCCGGGCATCGCCAGTAAGGACCGACCGTGACCGCCCACCGGCGCGTGCGGTCGACAGCAAGGGGGCGCGACGTGGAACGGGCAAAACGGCGCGGGCCGTATGCGAAGACGGCGGCGCGTCGCGCGGACATCGTCCGTGCGGCGCGCGACAGCTTCGCCGAGCACGGGTATGCGGGGGCCTCGCTGCGCGACATCGCGAAACGGGCCGGCATCACCCACGCCGGCCTGCTGCACCACTTCCAGAGCAAGGACGAGCTGCTCACCGCGGTCCTCGCGCACCGCGACGACGAGGAGTGGGAGCGCAGCTTCGTCGAGATCAACCGCATGGACTCGCCGAGGCGGTATCTCGCGGAGACGCTGATCCAGCACCAGAAGGCGCCCGAGTTGATGCGTCTGTGGGCGGAGCTCGCCGCCTCGGCCTCGCGTCCCGACCATCCCGCCCACACGGAGTTCGTCGGTCGCAATGAACGTGTGCGCTCCTTCACGGCCGAGGCCATGCGCGAACGTGCGGAGCAGGGGGGGCTGTCGGAAGGGCTGGACCCGGACAGCGCGGCCGCTCTGTTCCTGGCTGTGCTCCACGGTCTGCAGCTTCAGTGGCTGCTCAATCCCGACCTCGACATCATCACGCCGCTCGACCGCTTCTTCGACCTCATCCTCCTGTCGGGCGACGGGCAGACGTCCGCGGAAACCCCTGCCTGAAGGTGTGGACGGCCGGCTGGCCGGCGGAGGGACGTGCGCGCACCGCAAGCCTCGTGGGACGCGCGCGAACCGTAGTGCGCGAGGAACCCGCGGGCGCTGATCGTGTCCCTGGATTCCGGACGCGACCGTTGACCGGTTCGCTTCGCGGTACTAACGTACGCGCATACGTACCCACATTGGTTCCAGGGGAGTGGCGCTGTGACCCATGGTCTTCGCCGGCGCAGAGAGGGGACTGGTCACCGCCGCCATGGGGACCATGCCGACCCCGACCGGATTCGTCTCGGACGCGGTGGACTCCGCCACTCGGCCACGCCGCAGGAGGCCGGGCCCCAGGCGGCCGTCCATGACTGGCTCGGCTACGACAGGTCGGCCGGGCCATGACGACAAGGTCGACGTCACGCCGTACCAGAAGTGCCGCGCCGCCCCGGGGAACGTCCATCCGGCCGAGCGCGGCCTGATCGAGCGGCCGGCGCGGCAGCCCGACAGTGACCGGCGACGTCGGTCGGACGGGCCAGAGCCACGGCTCCAGCACGTCCAACCGAGCCGCCGCGCTCAAGCCGCCGCACCTGCGCGCCGTCATCCCCGTCTTCTCCCCGACGGGCATCCACTCGGAGCGGGTGACCCCGGCGGAGTGCCGTCGACAGCGGCGGCTTCGACGCGCTCGGGCAAAGGCCCCGACAGACCTGGCTGCCCAGCGGACCACGGGGCCACGGCGGGTTCCTGCGGATCCCGGGGCCGGATCCGGCCGGTCAAGGTGTCGGCACCCCGTCGTGCGGGTCCCATGAAGCCCGGCGTCGACGCAGGGCGCCGTCTGCCACTGGACGACGGCCGGCCGGGGGTACCCGGCCGGCCCGCCGGCTTCCCAGGGTGACGTGGCGGCCCCACGCGCCGGGCGGTCGGCCGCCCCCGCCCACCATTACACCCCGCCCCC
>NZ_JBFAKW010000252.1:0-3603 GCF_040655955.1 Streptomyces sp. NPDC050263
GCCCTGAACGCCTTCGACATCACCTTCGACGGCCGACTCTCAGCAGCCCGTCAGTAGCCCCAACACCCTGGTTACACCGCTCGTTTGACAGACCCCTAGCAGCAGGTCCGTTGCCAGGCCTTCACCTATGTCGTGGACTGGGCATCAACTGGCCCCCGGAGCGCACGCAACCGGTCCTCCACGTGACGCTTGAACGCCTGTTGGTGCTACTGCTTCTCCAGTTGAATAGCCCTGCGACAGCACTCGTTGCACGGCTGCAGGGGGAGAGGGAGTTGAGCAGTTCAGGTGACGGATCGTCGCCGAACCGGCGGATCGGGGAAATCGCGGCGATGGTCTCAGCCGTCACCGCTGTCATCGGTCTGCTACTGGCGGTTTTCGGAGTGCCGTTCACCGGCGGTTCCCCGGTCAACCGGAGTGTCGTCGGCGGTGCCGGCACCCCGAACGCTCCCGCGTCGACTCCGCAAGAGACGAGGGCAGCCTCCTCCCCGGCCACAACCGTCGGCCCTGGTCCCGCACCCTCGGCGTCACCCCAGCCCTCCCCGTCGACCATGGCCAAAGGGTGGCACCGTGTCAGCGAACCCAAGCTCACGGTCGCCTTCGCCGTGCCGGACGGGTGGATCCAGGAGAGGGAAAACGACATCCAGAGCAACTGGCGTTCCCCTGACGAAGCTCATCGCATGAGCGTCAAGCGGGACACGTCGTACGGGTCGACCGTTCAGACAGCCTCGGCCGGGCAGCTCGCCTGGTATCGCGACACTGACAAGTCGTCGATGGCCGACGTAAAGGTCGTGACCCACACCACTCAGCAGAACGGTCAGGACGCTCTCTGGCTGGAGATCGACTACCACTGGGCGGGCCAGAGCGAACCCCGCAAGCGGGTCGAAGTCTTCGTTGCGGGCAAGGCAGGCGATGTCTACCAGCTGCTCTTCGACACTGCATCCAGCCCCGAGAAGCTGGCCACGCAGATGCAGTTGTTCGCGACCGCCCGCGCCCACCTGCTGATCGACATGACTGCGACGTCGTAGTACTACGAGCGCATCTGGGGGATGCGGCCTCGGCATTTGTAGTGGCAGGCGAGTTCGAAGAGGTCGAAGAGGTCGACGAGTCGCGTAGTGCCGTCGCTGAGCAGTGTCACGGAGGTCAGCGACTCCAGCGGCACGGACCCGGTGAGGGCATGTTCGGCCGCTTGAGGATCGGTCCGGCGATCCAGAAGCCGCCCGGCCGGTTGCGGAGCCCCGTCAGCGTCGCGGTACTCGGCCAGGGCGGCAGCGCGCTCGGGGGAACCGGTAGGCAACGCGTCGACCGGCCCGCGCAGCTGCTCGCTGCCGTCGTCCAGGCGCAGATCCGTGACGGCGGTCGTCTTCCCTTCCTTGTCTGCGAGCAGGAGTGTCGAGTCGCCGAGTACGAGGTACTCCAGGGCTCCCGCAGCGGCGCGCACGGCGGCGACCGTACGGGCCCTCACCGCCTCCTGAAAACGCCTTCCGCGCCGCCAGGAGCCTGTCCTCATGGCCGCTGTCGCGACACGCGCGGTCGGGTCGCCGGACTCGGTGCCCGACCGGCCTGTCCCGGAGTCGGCCGGCGGGCCGGTGTCGGGTGGGCGGGCGGTGGTCGGGCCGTGGGTCGGCCGATCCGGCGTGGGCGTGCCGGGTCTTGTCGAGGTCGTACCACCCTGCGAACATTCGTTCAGCGCAAGCTTGTTGCATCGCGAGAGGTCGCGGAGGGGGAACAAGGCATGGCGTTCTGGCGGCGCGGAGACCGGCGCAACCGCACATCGGGCACCACACCTCCGCGCCCACCGGGGACGCCATTGCCCGGGTCCACTTCTCTGCAGTACGTCTACACCTACGACCCGCTCGACGAGCAGCCTGGCACCGAACCGCTTGCCACCCTGCGGAGCGGGGCCCTGCTCAGCGCCGTGGACCAGGCCAACGACGCGGTGGACGCCGCGCACGACGACTGGTACGCCCTCGCCAGGAGCGCCGCCGTCCTCGGCCGGACCCAGTACAGGAGCGGCGACGCCGAACTCGCCGTCGCCGCCTACGACCAGGCGGTCCGTCTGTACAACGACAACTCCCGCGCCATGGGCCGCGGCGCCGATGCCGCCACGGGGCTCGCCACGCTGGTGGACTGCGCGGGTCGGGCCATGCTGCTCCACCACCGCCAGGGCCGCCGCAAGCTGGCGGACTCCGCCTTCGACGCGGGACGCCTCTTCGCCGAGTTCCTCGCCGGCAACGGGCTGACCGCCCCCGCCTCCCAGCTCCTCGGCCGCCGGGCCGCGGTCCTGCAGCGCACCGGGCAGCCCCGCAGCGGCCTGCTGGACTCCGAGGTCCTCTCCCTGCTGGCCCCGCAGGACACCCTGCGCGAAGCCACCTGGGCCGTGGCGGAGTATCTGGAGGCCCCGGGCCCGCACACGCTGGCCGAGGCCCTACGCGCCACCGGTGCCGAGAAGCGGCGTTGGGCGACCGATCTCGCCGACGCGCTGACCGTGGACGGCGGCAGCAAGGAGGGCCGCTGGTCGCCCACCCTGCGCGGTAGCCATCTCGCCTTGTTGCCCGACGCTGCCCGTGCAGTCTCCCGCGCCCTCGGCGACACCACAGGCACGGCCGCGGACGGCTGGCGCCTCACCGGCCGCGAGATCCACATGTGCTACTCGGTGGCCTCCGGCCGCGGCGAACTGCGCCACACGCTCGGCGACCACGCCGAATATTGGGGCGGCCTCCTGCTCGCCCTGGGCACGGACGCCCTCCGCGCCGGCGACACCCCACTCGCCGCCGACTGCGGCGGCTGGCTCCGCGGTCTGCTCACCCAGGCCCTCCCGCACACCCTGGTCGCCCCCTGGGGGCAGGAACTGCGGACCGGTGCCGAACAACTGCCGGGCTGAGACCGCCGTTCATGCAGAGGGCTCTCAGGCATTGCACATTGCGCTGGTGCGGCGGCGGGCCCGCTACTCGGCTCGTCTTCGGCGACGTGCACAGCCGCTGAGGCGACCGAGGCTCCCTGCCGGGCCGTATCGGCTGAGCACCGGCGCCGTGGGCGGTGCACAGCACCCTGCCGGCCGTCCCGGCCAACTCCATGATCACGACATGACCCGGCACCGGCCGCGCATCCCTGCCGCGGCGCAGACCGTACCGCCCCGTACCCTTCATGGTGTCTACGGCGTCACCTAGCGGGCGCCGAACCTCTGGAGGCAACACCACGTGCTGATCGCTCAGCGTCCCTCGTTGACCGAAGAGGTCGTCGACGAATTCCGTTCCCGGTTCGTGATCGAGCCGCTGGAGCCGGGCTTCGGCTACACCCTCGGCAACTCACTGCGTCGTACGCTCCTCTCCTCGATCCCGGGTGCGGCGGTCACGTCCATCCGGATCGACGGCATCCTGCACGAGTTCACCACCGTGCCGGGCGTCAAGGAGGACGTCACCGACCAGATCCTCAACATCAAGCAGCTGGTCGTGTCGTCCGAGCACGACGAGCCCGTTGTGATGTACCTGCGCAAGCAGGGTCCGGGTCAGGTCACCGCCGCCGACATCGCGCCTCCGGCCGGTGTCGAGGTCCACAACCCCGACCTCGTCCTCGCCACGCTCAACGGCAAGGGCAAGCTGGAGA
>NZ_JBFAKW010000253.1:0-3579 GCF_040655955.1 Streptomyces sp. NPDC050263
CCGAAAGCCCAAGTACGTCCAGTACGAGGACTTCCGGCCGGCACACCGAGAGCACGCACCGGACGCCGCTCCTTGACGGGCAAACGTTGCCTGCCACGGCACTAGCAGGCCCATCCGACGGCCGACGGCCGACAGGAAAGGACTACCGGGCCGCCCGGACTGAACCCGTCCCATCGGGGGCCGGCGGGACTGCACCTGCGGGGCCGGTGGGCGGACGGAGGCCTCGTCGGCCCGTGGGCCGACCCACTGCGCCGGCCGAGGCGCCTACTGGGACAGCGGCGCGAACAGGTCGACGCCGTTGCCGTCGGGGTCCTGCACGACCGCGTACCGCTGGCCCCAGAAGGCGTCCCACGGCTTCAGCTCGCCCTGGTGACCGGCGCTCAGCAGCTCCTCGTACACCATGTCGACCTCGGCCGGGGTGTCGCAGCGCAGCGCGAGGGAGGTCCTGCCGCTTCCGGACGGCGGTTGCCACTCCGGGAGGAACGAACGGACCGTGTCCTCGGTGTCCAGCAACAGCCGCAGACCTCCCGGAAGTTCGGCTTCGGCGTGCGGCTGCCGCTCGGAACCCTCGGGGAAGGCGAACCCGAGCCGACGGTAGAAAGACACAGAGGCGGCCATGTCGGAGACGACCAGGCCGATGGCATCGAATCGTGGACTCATGCGGCCACGGTAGGCACAGCCGGCTCGGCAGGTCTTGAAGGAAACGGACACGTCCGGCGCTGGAAAACCGTTCCCCATCTGTTTCCGGCGCGTGCCAGGGTGGTCCGATGGACAACCTTGGCCGTCGTGAGCTCATGAGCTGGCAGTTCGACCTGACGTGGTCCCTCTTCGAGTACCACCTGGACCGGCTGGAACCCGAGGACTTCCTCTGGGAGCCCGCTGCTCACACCTGGACTCTCCACCCGGACGGCTCCGGAGGGTGGACACCCGACTGGGCGGACACGGAACCCGACCCCATCCCCGTCCCGACCGCCGGATGGGTGAGCTGGCACCTCGCCTGGTGGCTGGGCACCGCCACCGACCACCTCCTCGGCCGCCCGCCCCGAGAGCGCGCCGACATCCGCTGGCCGGGAGCGGGTGAGCCGGCCGTCACCTGGCTGCGAGGTCTGCGCGAGGAATGGACGGCCGCCGTCGCGGAACTCAACGAAGCCGACCTCGACCGGACCGCACCGTTTCCCTGGCCGAACGACCCCGAGCACACCGTGGCCCACCTGCTCGCCTGGGCGAACGCCGAGCTGATGAAAAACGTGGCCGAGCTGGGACAACTGCGCCTGGTGAGGGCGGCTTCCCAGGTCAGTCGAACGTAACCGGTCCCTTGGGCGTTTCCACGGTGATCGAGAAGGCGGCCGGTCCCTCGGCGAGCACGAGGCCGGTGCCGAGGACGGCCAGCACAGGGCGGATCTCGTGAGGCGATGGTGCGGTGGCGGTCAGTTCCAGCAGACGGACGACGGGCAGCTTCGACGCGGAGGGATGGGGCGTGGTGCCCCAGTCGATGAGGAACGGCACCAGACCGGACGGGTGCGGGGAGCCGCCGTCGGTGAGTCGCCACCGAAGCAGGGTGCCGTCGGGGCGACGCCGGCTCATCTCCCGCACGTCTCCCGTGTCGTAGCCCTCCGTCCGAGCGGCCGCGACCGCCGCGTCCAGGTCGGGCGGACTGATCGCCCAACTGATCGTCCGCGCCGACGTGGGCGCGTCAGCCCCGAAGGGGCGCGTCTGGGACCGCTTCGGCTGCTCCGGATCCGGGCCGATGATCTCCAGGTAGGCGCCATGGCCCAGTCCGACCAGGTGGTTGCGGGTACCGAGCCCGACATGCACCCCTCCCGGCGCCGGGGCCACGCCCGTGCGCCGGGTGAACTCGGTGACCGTCGCCGCCAGATCAGGCGTTGCGATGACGATGTGATCGAGGAGTGCGGGAATGGTGTTCATCCCGCCCGAGCCTACGCGCCCCGGTCCGCGTAGCCGCTGAGCCTTGAGCTTCGCGTCGACTGCGGAAACGGATGAAAGCGGTTGATCAGCCGTGAATCCACCTCCGCTGACAGGGCTTTGGGTATCTCACGAGCACTCGTGTGCGCCGCCGGGCAACCGCGACGCGAGGGCGAAATTTTCGGCTTGATCGCTTCCCTGGGACCCGAACTCCCGTCCGCCTGGGCTCATTGCCATGACCGACCGTCTGCTCGTGTACACCCGCACCACCGCCTACCGCCACGACTCCGTCCCGGACGTCATTGCCGCCGTCCGCGCCTTGGGCGAGTTCGCCGTGGACCACACCGAGGATCCGGCTGACCTCGAAGCTTCGCTGGACGGGTCACAGGATGGGCAGGTGTGAAGCAGGCGGAACAGTCAGCCTCGCGGCGGCGCCGTACTCTCCCGCTGTACAAGCCGCGTCGACAGTTCTGTCCGCGTGCCCTCCGGGTGGTCCCCGTCCATCATCCGCACCAGCAGTCGTAGGGCCGTCGCCGCCATCTCGGCCAGCGGCTGACGGACGGTGGTGAGAGCGGGAGTGGCCCAGCGCGACTCCGGCAGGTCGTCGAAACCGACCACGCTGACGTCGTACGGAACCCTCAACCCCCGTTCCGCCAGCGCCTGGTAGACCCCGAGGGCCATGCGGTCGGAGCAGACGAAGACGGCCGTCGGCGGCACGGGAAGGTCGAGCAGCTCGACCATGCGGCGATGGGCGACGGATTCGTCGAAGCCGCCGTTGCGGAGATACTCGGGGCGGTGCGCCAGCCCGGCGGAGGCCAGCGCAGAGCGGTAGCCGGCGACGCGGGCGCTGCTGCACATCTTGCGGCGCGGCCCGGCGATCACGGCGATGCGTTCGTGGCCCAGGGCCAGCAGGTGCTCCGTCGCCGTCACCCCGCCCTGCCAGTTCGCCGCGCCCACCGACACCACCCGGGGCGGCGGCTCGACCACCGGGTCGATCATCACGAAAGGCGTGCGGTGCTGCTCCAGCCAGGCGTACTGGGATTCCGTCAACTCCGTGAGATTGAACAGGACTCCGGCTGATCCGCGCACGGTCAACTTGTCCAGCCAGCCACGCTGAGGGCGGCCGACTCGGGTGCGGGACAGGCCAGCCGAGACGACCACGTCCAGGCCGGCGTCGTGCGCCGCCTCCTCCACGCCGTGCAGCACAGCTCCTGACCAGGAACTGTCCAGCGAGTGCACGACGAGGTCGACCAGCCGGGGCGGCTTCGTCGCGTCGAAGCGCGGTCTGCGTACATACCCGAGCCGGTCCAGAGCCTCTGTTACCCGGCGTCGGGTCTCGGGAGCGACGTCCTCGCGACCGTTGACCACCTTGGAGGCGGTCGGCACGGACACCCCCGCCTCGCGGGCCACGACTGCCAGGGTCGGCCCGGCCGTCACGCCCGCACTCGCCGTATGCACCATCGGGAACCACCTCTCCGGCCCGCCCGAGGGCCAGCGAAAGTTCGATCAGCGCACTTTCGGAGCCGATCCGGAAACAGACGGCTGCAGAAAGCGCTTGCTATCCTAGTGCCGCGGCAGGCAACGTTTGCCCGTCAAGGAGCGGCGTCCGGTGCGTGCTCTCGGTGTGCCGGCCGGAAGTCCTCGTACTGGACGTAC
>NZ_JBFAKW010000254.1:0-3577 GCF_040655955.1 Streptomyces sp. NPDC050263
GGACCACAGGCCCCCTCGACCGGACCCGCCGCAGCAGCAGACTCGAACGGCTCAGCTACCGACTCTCCGCCTGAACGAATTGCGCAGCAGAGTCCCTGATGCCGACGTCGGCCTTGACCACACCCCACCAGTCGAGGATCAGCGCCCCCGTGATGACGGTGTCCACAGGGAGGCGGAGCTCGTCGCCGCCCCCGTCCCTCGGGATGTGGGACATGCCCATCGACTCCCGGATCACCTTCCCGCCACCGAAGATCATTTCGTTGCCGCTGTGCTGCGGTCCGCCGCTCCAGTCGGCTTCGATCTCGATGGTGAGATCGGTGTCGGCGAGGCGGACGCGGTCCTTGGTGGTGGGCCCGTACAGAGCGGTGTAGTCCGCCCGCTTCAGCAAGTTGCTCGGCCTGTGCGGGCCAGTCTGCCGCGGCTGGCTGCTCATCGGACGATCCCCTCGCGCAGTCCCTGGATCTTGCTGGTGTCGCTCTTGGCGTCGCCCTCGATCTTCACCAGCTCGACGCAACACACATCGCCTGGTTCGAACCGTACGGATGTGCCCGCGGCGATGTTGAGCCGTCGCCCTTTCGCCTCGGCGCAGTCCATGAGCTGGTCATCGCTCACGGGCGTGCCGACGGGGTTCTCGATCACCTTGAGGCCGGGGTTGACCTCGGCGAAGTGGTAGTGGGAGCCGACCTGGATGGGGCGGTCGGAGGCGTTCCTGACCTTGATCGTCTTTTTGTCGCCCTGCAGGTGCTTGTTGAACGCGATCGCCTCGTGCCAGGACGCGGCGTCCTCGCCCGCATCACAACAGTCGGATGCGTCGGCGTCGTCGCAGTCGACCGGGCACTGCGGCCTGCTCGCCGGCTGAGGGTGTTCGACCTTGCCCGGGTAGACCTCGGGTTCCTCCGTGGCCTCCGGGATGGGGTCGTGAATGGTGACCAGCTTGGTGCCGTCCGGGAAGGTCGCCTCCACCTGGACGTTCTTGATCATCTCTGGGACGCCGTCCATCACGTCGTCACGGGTGAGCACCCGTCGGCCCGAGTCCATGATGTCGCTGACTGTCTTACCGTCGCGCGCCCCCTCGAAGACGTGAACGGTCAGCAGGGCCATCGTCTCGGGATAGTTGAGAAGCAGCCCTCGGTCACAGCGCCTTCGTGCCACGTCGGCCGCGACATGGATCAGCAAGCGCTCCTGCTCATGCGGAGTCAAATGCACGATGACTCGTCTCTGTTGGTCGGACGGTGCGTGCGGCCGGGCATGCCAACGTCACGCACACCGTTCCCCCCGGAAGGCGACGGCCGCTCTACGAGCATCAGCGGGGAAGAACGGCGAGACGACCGAACGGCGGTTGATCTACACCATCTGGTGAATCCGCGGAGTCCTCCGTTTTCACCCCGCCGGACAGGAGAAGCCCGGTCTCGAAATCGCGGACGAATTCTGTGCGTTGGGCGGCTACCTGGGACTGGCACTTCGAGCGTGTCCTGGGCCGGAGCGTTTCCTTTCCGCGCGCCCTCCGGGGCGCTCACCACTTCGCTCGTGCGCCGGTTTCACGCCCTGACGGCGTCCTTCCGGTTTCCCCCACACTGGGCCTGCCGCAGGGTCCCGGGGAGGGCCTCGCGGTTCTTGACGCCATGGGGGAACTGTGTCGTTTCTGCCTGAGCCCGCACGTGATGCCCGGCCGCGCGGGGGCGGGAATGTGCAGGCGGTGGTGGTCGGCGCCGGGTTCTCCGGCATCGGTGCCGCGATCCGGCTGCGCCAGGAAGGCTGGCGTGACCTTGTGGTGCTGGAGAAGGCGTCGCAGCTCGGGGGAACCTGGCGGGAGAACACCTACCCGGGGTGCGCCTGCGATGTCCCGTCCTCGCTGTACTCCTACTCCTTCACCCCCAACCCGCGGTGGAGCAGGACCTTCGCCGGGCAGCGGGAGATCCATGACTACCTGCGAACGACCGCGGAACGGTACGGAGTCGGTGAGGTGCTGCGGTACGGCGTCCATGTCGTTGAGGCCCGGTGGGACCAGAACACGGGGCGCTGGCTTGTGCAGACCACCGACGGCGAGTACCGCGCCAGGGTTCTGGTCCTGGCCACCGGACCGTGGCATGAGCCACGGCGGCTCGATGTGCCGGGTTTGGACGAGTTCCCCGGGCCGGTGTTCCACACCGCTGAATGGGACCACTCCGTAGATCTCACGGGCCGACGTGTGGCCGTCGTCGGCAGTGGCGCCTCCGCTGTCCAGCTCGTCCCGGCCATCGAGGACCGGGCGGCGGCCGTACACCTCTTCCAGCGCACCCCACAGTGGCTGCTGCCCAAGCCCGACCTGCCGGTTCCCGAGGCCATCAACTGGAGTTTGGACCGCATTCCGGGCGTGCGGCGCATCCTGCGGGCTGGCCAGTACGGCCTGCAAGAGGGCCTCGGCTACGTTCTCCGCCACCCACGGCTGGCAGGCCCGCTCCAGGCCGCGGCCAAGGCTCATCTGCGTCTCACGGTCCGTGACCCGGAGCTGCGCCGGGCGCTGACGCCCGACTACCGCCTGGGCTGCAAGCGTCTGCTGACGTCGAGCACGTTCTACCCGGCCCTGGTCCAGCCCCATGTCCACCTCCACCCCACCGCTCTGTCCTGTGTACGGGGCCGACACCTCACCGGTGCCGACGGCACCGCGGTCGAGGCCGACGTGGTGATCACCGCCACCGGCTTCCGCGTCGGCGAGCTGCCGCTGGCCCGCAACGTGCACGGCGCGGCAGGCCGGACGCTGCACGAAACCTGGGCCGGGGATGGTCCTCAGGCATACCTCGGCACCAGCATCAGCGGGTTCCCCAACCTCTTTCTCCTCCTGGGCCCCAACCTCCTTTCCGGCTCCACCTCCGCCATCAGCGTCCTCGAAGCCCAACTCGCCTACCTGGCTGCCGCACTCAGGCACCTGCGCCGCGAAGGCCACGCCGCCATGGCCGTCAGACCAGCTGTCCAGGCCGCCTACAACACCGCGGTCCAGGAAGCACTGCGGACCACCGTGTACAACGCGGGCGGGTGCTCCAGCTACTACTTCCACTCCAGCGGTCGGAACACCTTCTGCTGGCCCTGGTCCACCGGCCGGCTCACCCGCTCGCTGAACCGCTTCGATGCCGCTGCCTACACCTGCCGCGCACCCTCCGCCCCTGCCCCCGTGCCCGCACCCCGGGCAGCGGCGGAAGGCAGCTTCCCGGCGGATGAGGAAGGAATCACCGCATGACCAGGCGGCGCCCCAGGCCACAGCCGTACGACCGGGAACTTGACCATCTGCTTCTCTTCGGGGGCGAAGGACGGCAGGACCCATGTCCCACCGGCTGGTACTTCGCCCGGTTCAGCCGGCATCTTCGCCCCGGCCAGGTGGTCCCCGTCACCTACATGGCCCGGCGATACGCGCTGTTCCGCACACGTGGCGGGCAGGTCGGGATGATCGACAGCCAGTGCTGCCACATGGGCGCCGACCTCAGCCGGTGCGGCCGGGTGCGCGAGGAGGGGGGTTCCCCCCGAGAAGTGGACACCAGTTCGTGATGTTATGCGGCGAGTGTCATCGTATCCGACTGCAGTTCGTACTCCTGCTCCCGGGCGA
>NZ_JBFAKW010000255.1:0-3551 GCF_040655955.1 Streptomyces sp. NPDC050263
ACGGCCGCCTTACCGCCGGACGGGTGTAGGCCGAACAGCCCACCCACCAACTCGTAGGCCAAACAGACGAATCACACCTAATTCCTGATAGACCCCGCCAAGCGCATCGAGAACAGGGTGTGGACCAGGATTATGGATAGCTCGGTGACTTGTCATGGGTTCTGATCTGGCGCTTTGCGTGGCGGACATGTCCGTGACGGGTTAGGCAGGCCGCTGGCCTCGGTCGCGGACGACGAAATCGGCGGAGGCTGCCCCCGGAACTGCTGTGGGGCACTTCTGCAGTGAACACCTGGACTCCCACCGGGCGTCGGTGCTGTCCGCCTCCGGTGACAGCCGACGCTGATCGTAGGCGCCCGATTCGCCTGTAGCTGTCCGCCTCGCTTGGTCCGGTTCATGGAAGTGGGGAGTCCGGGGAGGGGGTGCGCGTGACCGGTTGTTCCAAGAGGCGGGCCAGGTGCGTGTGGAGAACGTCGTGTGCTTCGTGCGGGGTGAGGTGGCCGATGAGGACGTGCACGGTGAGGCCGTCCGCGAGGGCGAGGAGGGTGCGGGCCTCGAGTTGCGGATCGAGGGGCACGGCGCGCTCGGCGCCCTCGGCGCCCTCGCCGGCTTCCGAGATGAGGCGAGTGAACGCCTCCTGCAGGGGTGCGTAGTTCGCCTTCAGCGTCCTGGCGAGCGCCTTGCTGACAGCCGCCTGCGCGACGAAGGCGAGCCAGACCCTGGCCTCGGCGCGGTGTTCTTCCCGGAGCAGTGAGATCTCGGTGGCCGCGTGGCCCAGGGCGGTGCTGGCCGACTGGGCTGGGCTCCTCAGGAGGCGTGCCTGTGCGCGCTCGCTGATTCGCTCGCTGATGTGCCCGAGAGCGAACACGAGCATCTCTTCCTTGTTGCGGAAGCACCGCTGAACTGCGCCCATCGACACCTGGGCGCGGGCGGCGACATCGCGAAGGGTCACGCCCTCAAGTCCGCGTTCGTCGGCGAGGTGGCATACGGCCTCGGCGATGTGGAGGCGTCGGCTCACGTGATCCACCTGCCTGGGCATGTCCGATCGCCTCTCAATTTCACTTCGTTCCGCTTTGCAGCGCAGTTTATGCGATGCGCACGTATCGGTTCCCGGGTACGGTTCCGATGCAAGCGCATTGGTACGTGGATGAGGAAGGTGCAGCCATGCTGGACGCCCTGTGGAAGATGCCGGCCGCCGCGCAGGCGGAGGCTGTGCGCAGCGCAGAGGTCTCGGCCGTCGAACTGGTAGACAGTCACCTGGATCGCATCGCCGAGGTCAACCCGCAGGTGAACGCGGTCACGCAGCTCCTGGCGGAGGGGGCACGTGAGGCCGCGGCACAGACGGACCGTCGGCGGGCCGCCGGTGAAGCGCTGGGGCCCCTCGCGGGGGTGCCCTTCACGGTGAAGGAGAGCACCGCCATCGAAGGCGTGCCGACTACGTTCGGCACGGAGCGCTTCCGCGATCTGGTGGCGTCGGCCGACGCACCCCCGGTGGCGCGGCTACGCGCTGCCGGGGCCATCCCCATCGGGCACAGCAACATTCCCACCCTCATCCTGGCGGGGATGCACACACGCAGCGAGCTGTTCGGTGACACGGTCAATCCGTGGGACAGCAGCCGGACCCCGGGCGGCTCCAGCGGGGGCGACGCGGTGGCCGTCGCCACGGGTATGGCGGCGCTCGGGCTCGGCAACGACTCCGGGGGATCGGTGCGCATCCCCGCCCAGTTCTGCGGCGTGGCCGGGCTGAAGCCGTCCACGGGCCGGTTCCCCGCCGACCACCGCGTTCTCGGCCCGGACGACCCGGGCCCGGCGTCCCAGATGCTGGTCACCGACGGCCCGCTGGCCCGGAGCGTGGGCGATCTTCGGCTTGCTTACGAGGTGCTGGCCGGGACCGATCCGCGAGACCCGCGGGCCGTGCCGGTGCCCGCATACGGCGAACCGCTCCCCGGACGCGTGAAGGTCGCGGTCGTGGCGGACCCTGGCGGTTACGGCGTCCACCCCACCGTTCGCGGAGCCATCGCGACCGCGGCTGACGCGCTCCGCGACGCCGGGTACGACGTGCGCGAGGTGCAGGACGTACCGCGGATGGACGAGGCCCTCGATGCGTACGGCCGGATCACTGTGACCGAGTTCGCCCCGACCTGGCCGGTGGTGCGCGGGCTGCTCGGCAAGGGCGGTGACCGCTATATCGAGATGGCGATGGAACAGACCCCGCCCGCAAGCGCGGAGGAGTTCATGAAGTTGATGGGCACCTGGATGAACATCCGCCGCTCATGGGCCGAATTCCTCGACGAATACCCGCTGTTGCTCGGCCCGGTCTTCACCGAGCCACCGGTCGAGCCCGGGCTGGAGTCGCGTGACAGGTCAGGCCGGGACCGGGTCGGGTCGGGAATGCGCCTGTGCACCGTGACCAGCTTCGTGGGCGTACCCGGTGTGGCCATACCGACCGGGATGGTCGACGGGCTCCCCTCTGGAGTGCAGATCGTCGGGCGCGCGTTCCGGGAGGACCTGTGCCTGGGCGCGGCCCAGGCGATCGAGGACCGGCTCGGAGTTCTCACACCGGTCGACCCGCGCGTGGGAGGCCGGGCTGATTGAACCCGTGGGCCATACAGGGCGCGCACGGCGGCCCCCATCCCCTCACCGTCAGCACGCCGCCCTGTCCCGGCGGCCTGGCTGAAACGTTCTCGTTCGCCACAAACCGCTTTCAACGGCAGCCCGAGATCACGGTACTTGTAGAGACGCCCGAGGCTCCAACGACGATCGGCGCCCGGAACCACAACCGGAATGGACACCATGAACACGGCTCCCACCGAGGACCATTCACCCTCCTGCCGCGACCTGGTCGGTCTCCTCGCCCAGACCGACCGGCGCGCCGCCTACGCGGCCCTCGCCCTCGGGGCGCCCTCCGTGGCGGAGGTCGCCGAACTGACCAAGCTCCGCCCACCGGCCGCTGCCGCGGCGCTGCAAAAGCTGACGGACGGCCGGATCGCCGCCTTCGACAGCGAAAAGCGCACGTACACACTGCTCGACGACACTTTCCGGCTCGCAGTCCAGGCCGAGGTCAGCGTCTCCGGCCGCGGCAGCGGAGACGGCGCGGGCTCCTACTTCCGCCGTGGTCGGCTCACGTCCATTCCGGGCAAGGCGGAGGTACGCAGCCGTGTTCTGGCCGTTGTGAAGGACTCGTTCGAGCCCGGGGTGATGTATTCCGAGGCCAAGGTCAATGCGATCTGCGGCGAATGGTTCGACGACTGGGTGAGTCTGCGCCGTGCCCTCGTGGACGAGGGTCTGTTGCGTAGAAACGAGTCCGGCACCACCTACGAGCGCGTCTGACGGATGGTGCGAGTATTGGCCGGCGACGCCCGCACACCCGCGGACGCCACCGCGCGGGCTTGCAACGCGCTCGACCGATCAAGGCAACGGCCGTTCGCTGCGCAGCCTGCGGATCTCGCCGTATGCGGTCTCTAGTGCCGTAGCAGGGAATGTTTGCCCTGTTGTGATGTGACGCGTCGTCCGGGTGCTGTGCCGGGCGGCGCGTGTCCGGCACTCTGTCCGGG
>NZ_JBFAKW010000256.1:0-3407 GCF_040655955.1 Streptomyces sp. NPDC050263
CTTCTGATGGATCTCCGCGGCGTCGCGACGCCCGGCACGCACTCTCGCCCGGCACACCGAGAGCACGCACCGAACGCCGCTTCTTCTCCCGCGGAGATCCATCAGAAGCCCCCTAGGCCGGGGCGACGGGGGTGAGTCCAAGGCTGACCGCGGCTTCCTGGAGGGCGTCCACCAGAGCGGAGGTCAGGGGTTCGGGGCCGGCGGGGGAGGCGCGCCGGACGGCGGCGATACGGCGGTGGCCGGCGACCGGGACGGTGGGGAGGGTGACGGTTTCGGGCGGGGCGCCGGCCAGGGCCAGGGCGGGGACGACGGCCGCGCCGAGGCCGGACCGCACCAGGGCGAGGACGGTGGGGAACTCCCGGCAGGTGTGCATGCGCCGCGCGGTGAAGCCGTACTCCCGGGAGATCCGTTCCAGGGCGTGGCGGCAGGCGGTTCCGGGCGGGCCCGCGACCCAGGGGCGGTCGGCGAGGTCCCGGACCGTGCGAGGCGGCGGGGTCCAGTCGGCGGGCATGACGACGCGGTACTCGTCGTCGGCCACCGGCGCGGCCGTGAGGTCCCTGGCCTGCTGGTCCGGGGCGGGGTCGTCGGCGTCGTACTCCACGACCACCAGGTCCAGGCCGCCGGTGCGCAGTTCACGCAGGGCCTCGGGGCCCTCCAGCTCGACCACCCTCGGTTCCAGGCCGGGGTGGGTGCGGGCGAGGGCGCCGAGGGCCGGGACCAGCAGTTGACTGACCGCGGTGGAGAACGCGGCGATCGCCACCGGGCCGGTCGCCCGTCCGGTGAGCTCGGCCAGTTCGCGGCGCGCCTCGGCGAGTTCCTGCTCGATGCGTTCGGCGCGCGCGGCCAGCAGCTTTCCGGCGGGGGTGAGTCCGGCCCGGCGGCGGGAGCGGTCCACCAGCGGCTGGCCGACCTCGCGTTCCAGCTGGGCCAGGTGTTGGGAGACGGCCGAGGGCGTCAGGTGGAGCACCTTGGCCGCGTCGACGACACCGCCCCGCAGCTCGACGGCGCGCAGTACCCGCAGGCGCCGGGGATCCAGTTCCATAAGTCGCACTGTAGTGCCACTTCAGAAAATCTTGCTTGTCGTCCAGTCCCACTGCACGGATGATCGGATCATGAACGAAGACGACGAGCGATGGCGCGTGCGGTTCGACGCCGACGTGACCTTCGCGGGCGGTGGCGGCCTGCAGACCCAGGGCTTCCTGCTGGACGTGACCGACCCGGAGGTCGACGACCCTGACCTGGCCGACCTGTTCGTCCGCCGGCTCGGGCTGCCGAAGGTGGACGAGGTGCGGATCAGCGGGCGGCGAACGCTGCGGGAGCCCCACACAGGGGCCCGGGGCGCCACCGGTCCACGCCGGACCGCCCACCGGCGCACCGTCGATCTCAGCCACTCGATCCGGCACGGGATGATCACCTACCCCGGCGTGCCCGGGCCGGAGATCGGCGACCACCTGTCCCGGGAAGCGTCGCGGGCGCACTACGCGTCCGGCACCGAGTTCGCCATCGGCCGCATCTCGATGACCGCCAACACCGGCACCTACCTCGACGCCCCCTTCCACCGCTTCGGCGACGGAACGGACCTCGCCGGGCTGCCGCTGTCCGGGCTCACCGACCTCGACGGCATCGTCGTACGCGCCCTGGGCACCGGCCGGGCCGTGGACCGGGAACTGCTGCTTCCGCACGACGTCACCGGTCGGGCCGTACTGATCCACACCGGCTGGGACCGGCACTGGGGCACCGAGCAGTACGGAAGCGGCCACCCCTACCTCACCGCGGGCGCCGCGGCCTGGCTCGTCGAGCAGGGCGCGGCCCTGGTCGGCATGGACTCGCTCAACATCGACGACACCGAGGACGGCGCCCGCCCCGCGCACACCACGCTGCTGGCCGCCGGCGTCCCGGTCGTGGAGCACCTGCGCGGCCTGGAGCAACTGCCCCCGCACGGCTTCCGCTTCCACGCCGCGCCACCGGCCGTCGAAGGGATGGGCACCTTCCCGGTACGGGCCTACGCGCTGCTCGACGGGGAGGCCGGCGAAGGCGACGACCGAGGTCAGCACCAGTGACCTGGGGGGAGGGGGTTCTCGCCGCAATCGGCTGGGGCGGAGCAGGCCTGTTGCTCACCGGGTACGCGATGGCGTCGACCGAACGGATCCCCGCCGGAGGACACGCCTTCCAGTTGCTGAACCTGTTCGGCGCCGCCGCCCTGACCGTCAACTCCGGATACCACCGGGCCTGGCCCTCCGCCCTGCTCAACACCGCCTGGATCGCCATCGGCCTGGCCGCCCTCACCCGCCGCACCCCCCGGGTTCCGTAGCCGCGTACGCAGTTCATCCACGAAGGTTCGTTCGTCCACAGAGGAAAGGGGATTCGGTGGCCCGTCGCACCGACACGTCCTACCTGGCGGTCGCAGTCAAGGGCTACCTGCTGCTGACCATGTGGTGCTTCGTCGGCTCCACCCTGGCGCTGCCGGTCACCGTGGTCGACCTCATGGAGTCCCAGAAACCGCCGCTGCACCTGCGCGGCTTCGGGCAGCACGCGCTCGTGTACGGCGCACCCGTCATCGCCGCCGCGGGGGTGGCCGCGTACATGAGCCGGACGCGTCGCGGCCCGTGGCGGGACTTCCTCGTCCGTACGGCCGTCGTGCTCGTCCTGAGCCAGGCCGCCCTGCTCTGGGCCGAGGCACGGTTCGACTCACCCGACTGGAACTCCCGTGTCCTGGCCCCGGGCGCGGCCGCCGGGCTCACCGCGTTCCTCTGCCGTCGAGCGATGCGCTGGTGGGAGAACGGCGGCCTCAACGACGGCCGACGCCGCCCGGCCGCCGGCGAGATCTGGCACGCCCTGGTCCCGTTCCGGGAGTCCGCCGACGAACTCCCCCACTACTGCGTGGTCATGAGAGCGGGCTTCCGCCACGTCGAAGTGCTCCAGATCACCAGCCAGGACAAGGACAGCCGCGACGACCACATCCGCATCTCCAACGACGGCTGGGACTTCAACTCCGGCAAGGACCACTGGGTCGAGACAGGCCTCCCGCCACGCCGGGTGCCGTACGAGAAGTTCACCAAGACCAGACCCCAAGGCCCCTGCCCGAAGCAGGCCTGGCGTCGGCTCCGAGCGAGCCGCCTGACACCCGTCGCCTCCGGCTCGCCCACCCTGTGGACCCGGATCACGCAGTACCTCGGGTGAGGCATCGACTCCCCGCCACGACAGTCCCGCGTTACGAGGCCGCCGTCACCACCGCCGTCATGGACGAGTGGCTCTGATCTTGCCGGCCGACCTCGGTGAGCGAGAAAACGCGTGTCCCTGTGGCGCGCCGGGCATCTAGTGCCGCGGCAGGCAACGTTCGCCCCGTCGCGACGCCCGGCACGCACTCTCGCCGCACCGGCCGAAAGCCCAAGTACGTCCAGTACGAG
>NZ_JBFAKW010000257.1:0-3340 GCF_040655955.1 Streptomyces sp. NPDC050263
CGCCCTGAACGCCTTCGACATCACCTTCGACGGCCGACTCTCAGCAGCCCGTCAGTAGCCCCAACACCCTGGTTACACCGCTCGTTTGACAGACCGTGAGCTGGGGGTTCGTGGAATGTGAGGAGGGGATGCATGTTTGTGACAAGGGGGTGGATGCGGTGCGTCGAGGTCCGGCCGGTGGGGTGACGCCTGACCTTGCCGCTCATCCCCGGGCGAACGCGCCGTCGCCGTCCCGTACGGGGACGAGCGGGCAGGCGTCCTCCTCTGTGGCGATCGCGAGGTCCTGGACGAAGCCCAGCTCGGTCAGTTGGCGGCCCGAGGCGCCGTTGGCGATCGCGCGGGCGAGGTCGGCGGTGCCGTCGTAGGCCGCCTTCACGGCGGCGGCCTCCGCGGACAGCGGGCCTACGCTCTGGGAGTGCAGGTCGCTGATGAGGGCTCCGGCGCCGAGGAGGTCTTCGAGGGCGGGGCGCAGTCGGCCGTCGGGCCACTGCTCTCCGGCGGCGATCACCGCGATGGGCCGGGCGAGGGTGCCGTAGCCGTGGGAGGTGAGCCAGGTGCCGACGGCGGTGACGTTGCGCAGGCACGCGGCGACCAGCGGCGCCTCGCGTGGGGTGGCGGCCGCTATGGACGCGCCGTTGGGCGAGGGCAGCACCAGGCGGGCCACGAACGGGGCGGCGCGCAGGTGCGCGGGGGAGAGGGACCACGGGGTGGCGGGGGTGATGGAACCGCGCCCGGCGGCCAGTCGGGCGCCGGACTGGCGGGCGTAGGCCTCGGCGGCCATGGCCGCGGCCGCGTGCTCGGTGTCGCTCGCGCCGGAAGCCGGCCACCAGAAGGGAAGGACGCGTATGTCCTTCTCGACGGCGATGCTCACCGCCGTGGTGAACGACAGCACGTCCACGACGGCCAGGCAGGCCGCCTCCTTGGCGAGGCGGGCCGCGCCCGCGGGTCCCCATTCGAAGCGGACCCCGCTGCCGGACTGGGTCTGCCACCCACCCATCGTGCCCCTCCCGTTACCCGGTCGGCCTGCCTTGCACGGATCAGCTGCGGTCGTCCTTCTGGCCAGGCGGTGAGACGTGGCGGCCGAAGGACAGCTTGAGCATGCTGGCGTGACCGCAGCCCGGACAGAAGCCGTCGGGGCCGACGGCGGCCGGGCGGCACTTCAGGCGGCAGGCGGGGCACTTGAACCAGGTGACGCCTATACCGCGAAGTGGGGTGATCCTCATGCAAACCTCCCTCGCGTAACCTCAGTAATTGCTAATGTTAGCAATTGTAGAGGTCGTCACCGCTGGAATCCGGTGGTCCGGTGTCTCGGCGCGGATTCGGCGTTGTCGGCTGCGCGGGTGAGGATGGGCCGCATGTTCGTGACAAGTGGGTGGATGCGATGCGTCGAGGTCCGGCCGGCGGTGCCGTGCTGTTGCTGCGGGGAGGGGACGGCCCGGTGAGCACGCCTCTATACCAACTGAAAGCCGAATTCTTCAAGACGCTCGGGCATCCGGCACGCATCCGGGTCCTGGAGCTGCTGAGCGTGCGCGAGTACGCGGTGGCGGAGATGCTGCCCGAGGTCGGGATCGAGCCCGCGCACCTGTCCCAGCAGCTGGCGGTGCTCCGGCGGGCGAACCTGGTCGTGACCCGCAAGGAGGGATCGACCGTGTACTACTCGCTGACCAGCCCACATGTTGCCGAGCTTCTGCGGGTCGCGCGCACCATTCTGTCCGGGGTGCTGGCCGGGCAGGCCGAACTGCTCGCCGATCTCCAGGCCGCCCAGGGCCACGGCAAGCCGCCGCCGTAGCGCGGCGGCCCAAAGACGGCGGCCGTCTCCCGTGAGGTGGACAGCGGAAGCAGATCGCCAGACGGCCGCCTCCTCCCTTCAGACAGGAGCGCCAGAAGGCGCGCCGTAACTCCGGCCGCCGGATGGCTCGTTAGCCACCCGCGGAGACGCCCTCACCGCACGAGGAGAGGTTCATGGGGCTGTTGCGCAAGATCCGTGACACGGGGCGGGTGGCCGAACCCGCGCCGCCGCGCCCGGAGGGCGACGTGCCGGAGAAGGCGCGGGAGCTGGGCGGATCGGTGCAGGTGCGGTGCGTGGACGCGGGCTCCTGCAACGGCTGCGAGATCGAGATCGCCGCGGCCTTCAATCCGGTGCACGACACCGAGCGGTACGGGGCGCGGCTGGTGGCCTCGCCCCGGCACGCGGATGTGGCGCTGGTGACCGGCCCGGTGACGCGGAACATGGCGGAGCCGCTGCGCCGCACGGTCGCCGCGATGGGCGAGCCGAGGCTGGTGGTCGCGGTCGGGGACTGCGCGATCGACTGCGGGGAGTTCGCCGGCGGCTACGGCGTCGAGGGCGCGGTCTCCGACGTCGTGCCGGTGGACCTGGCGGTGCCCGGGTGCCCGCCGGAGCCGGGCGAGATCGTGGCGGCCCTGCGGAGGGTGACCGGCCGGTGAGCGTTATCCCCGCCGCCCTGGCGACGGCTACCTCGCTGGGCGGCGCGGGAGCGCTGGCCGGGGCCGGCCTGCCACACCGGGTGCGCGGTGCGGTGGTGGGCGTGCTGACGGCGGGTGTGGGGGTGAGCGGTGGCGCGGCGGGAGTGGCCGCACTGGGCGGAAGCCGGTGGACGGCCGCATTGCCCGGGGTGCTGCCGCTGGCCGGAACGCACCTGGCCGTGGACGCGCTCGCGGGGCTGTTCATGGCGGTGGCGGGGGCCGTCGTGACGGCTGTCGCGGTGTACGGCATCGGCTACGCGGCCGGTCACGGCCCGCACGCGTTCGCTTCCCGCACGGCGCAGGCGGTGCTGCCGCTGTTCGCCCTCAGCCTGGTTCTGGTGCCGGTGGCGGCGTCGGTGTCGACGTTCCTGCTGCTGTGGGAGCTGATGGCGCTCGCCTCCCTGCTGCTGGTCCTGGCCGAGCACCGTGAGCGGGCCTCGGTACGCCAGGCCGCGCTCTGGTACGCGGTGATGACCCATCTGGGCCTGGTGCTGCTGCTCGCCGGGTTCGCTCTGTTCGCCGCGCAGGCGGGCGGGGAGACGTTCACCGCGCTGCGGGAGGGCGCGCGGGCGGTGTCGCCGACGGTGCGAGGTGTGGTGTTCGTGCTGGTCGCGGCCGCGTTCGCGTCGAAGGCGGGCGCGGTGCCGCTGCACGTCTGGCTGCCGCGCGCCCACCCGGAGGCGCCCAGCCCGATCTCGGCGCTGATGAGCGCCGCCATGGTCAACCTCGGCGTCTACGGTCTCGTGCGCACGGGGCTAGACCCAATGCCGTGTAGTTAGGCGCGGGGCTGACGTGTCAAGCCGCCTGAAGCGGAGATGGAGCTCCTGCTAGAACCGTGTCGACCAAGATCACTGTT
>NZ_JBFAKW010000258.1:0-3179 GCF_040655955.1 Streptomyces sp. NPDC050263
CCGCCCCGGTCGGCGAGACCGGCGCGGCTCAGCGCCCGATGCACGGTCGGCCCGGGGCTGCCGATCACGCGGGTGAGCTCCTCACGGCCCACCCGGACGGGATGCCTGGAGAGTTCCTCGATGACGGCCAGGACCCGGCCCGAACCTGCAAGTCGGCTGCCCTCGGCTTCTTCTGGGGATCCTCGTCAGGGTCTGTCAGTCCGCCGTGCGTCTGCGTATGCTCCATGGCGTTCCAAAAATCAGACCACCGTGTCAATTATTGGAAGGAGTTCAACGGTGAGACTCCGTAGCGCACAGTGGTACGAGAGCCAGGACCGCAACGTCTGCATCCACCTGGGCGGGGATGCGACGCGGTGTTCCGGAGGGCGCCTTCGGCGGCCGTCCGCAGATCGCCATCGCCAACACCGCCTCGGACCCGACCCCTTGCAACGCGGACCTGAGCGAGGTGACCGCCTCGGCGCGCACCGGGGTGTACGAGGCGGGCGGTGTTGTCCTGTTGGGCGGCTGGGACAAGACGATCCCGTCGCTGCTGCTCATGGCCGCCGCGTCGGTGGACCTGCCCGCCGTTGTGGTGCCGGGCGGCCCGATGCGGACGTGCCGGCCGACACCGGTGCCGACCTGGACTTCCTCGTCGGGTCCAGTGGCTCGGAGGTGAGTTGTGAGTCGCACTGACACGAGGGCCGCCAGGACCGCCCTCGTCACCGGAGGAGCCAGCGGACTCGGCGCGGCCACGGCCGAACGCCTCCGGGCCGACGGGCTGACGGTGACGACACTCGACCTCCAGGGCGCCGACGTCCGCGCGGACGTGACGGACGAGGGCGCGCTGCGCGGGATCGCCGACGAGATAGGTCCGGTGGACGTACTGGTCAACTCGGCGGGCATCGTCGGACCGAACAAGCCGCTGACCGAGACCACCGCCGAGGAGTGGCGTCGTGTGTTCGACGTCAACGTGCTGGGCACCGTGAACACCCTGCGGACGTTCGTCCCCGGCATGCGCGAACGCGGCTGGGGGCGCGTGGTCAACTTCGCCAGCATGGCGGGCAAGGACGGCAACGCCAACCTGTCGGTCTACTCCGCGTCCAAGGCCGCCGTGATCGCCCTCACCAAGTCCGCCGGCAAGGAACTCGCCACCAGCGGAGTCCTGGTCAATGCCATCGCCCCCGCGGTCATCGCCACCCCCATGAACGCCGACACGGCGCCCGACGTGCTGACCCACATCACCGGCCTCATCCCCATGGGACGGATCGGCCGACCGGAGGAAGTGGCCGAGCTGGTCGCGTTCCTGGCCTCCGAGCAGGTCAGCTTCTCCACCGGAGCCGTCTACGACATCAGCGGCGGACGAGCGACCTACTGACAGCCGACGGCCCGTGTGTTCTGCGGGGTGCGCGACCGTTGACCGGTTCGTATCCCGGTACTAGCGTACGCGATTACGTACCATCACAGCTTGATCACAAGGGAGTGGCGCTGTGACACGTCTTCCCCGCTCACGGAGCACCACAGTGGTGGCCGCGGTCGTGGCCATCGCACTGACCCTGGCCGGATTCGCCTCGGCCCCGGCGGGCTCCGTCGGCGGTTCCGCGACGGACGCGTACCCGACCCCGGGGCTGCTCGACTCGCCCGCCCCGAAGGCGATCCACGACTGGCTCGGCTACGACCGGCCTGCCCAGTACGACAGCATCTATACCGAGGTGCGCGTACCCATGCGGGACGGCACCCGACTCCACTGCTACCTCTACGAGCCCGGCCATGACGGCAAGGTCGACAGCGGCAAGCACCCCAGCCTGCTGGTCGACTTCACGCCCTATCAGATGTACCGCCAGAACCCGGCGTACAGCTATCTGGCCGGGCGCGGCTACAACGTGCTGACCTGCAACGTCCGAGGCTCGGGCAACTCGACGGGCACCTTCCCCTCCTGGTTCCAGCCGAAGGAGGCCACCGATGACCACGACCTGATCGAGTGGCTGGCACGACAGCCCAACTCGACCGGTGACGTGGGGCAGATGGGCCAGAGCTACGGCTCCGTCACGTCCTACCGCGCCGCCGCGCTCCAGCCGCCGCACCTGCGCGCCATCGTCCCCATCGTCTCCCCGACCGACATCTACTCGGAGTGGGTGTACCCCGGCGGAGTCCCGTCGACCAACGGCACCTGGTGGGCCAACGGCGGCCCGATCCTCAGCCCCGCCGACCACACCAGCACCCTCCGCAGCTTCCAGCAGCACCCGCTCTACGACGCCTACTGGAAGCAGGCGGTCACCACGAACAAGCTGCACGATGTGAAGGTCCCGACGCTGCACATCGGCGGCTACTTCGACATCTTCAAGAACGGCGGCTTCGACGCCGTCGAGCAACGGCCGCAGCAGACCTGGCTGCTGAACGGACCGTGGATCCACGGCGGCTTCCTCCAGATCCCGGGGCTGGACCCGGTCCTGCAAGGCGTCGACTCCGCGAACGCGATCTCCTACTCCGTGGTCCTGCAGTGGTTCGACCACTGGCTGGCCAAGCTCCCCGGGGCGCAACTGCCCCCGGACCGCGTGATCAGCTACGCGTCCACCTCCGCCAAGGCCTCGGGCAGTTGGCACGGATACGACCAGTGGCCCTCGACGGCGACCTCGAACTCGCGCCTGTACCCGACGTCGGACGGCGCACTCGCCGAGAGCGCACCCGCGTCCACGGGATACCGCTACCAGGTCAACCCGATCGACGGACCGTCAGCCGCCGTCACCGGAACCCTGCCCTACGACCCGGGGCAGAACCAGGCCGCGGCCGAACAGAACAACGTCCTGTCCAACGGCCGTTACGTGACCGACCGGGCCACCTTCACCCTCCCGGCGTTCACGTCGAACACGACACTCGCGGGCCCGGTCACGCTGCACCTGAACGCGTCGATCGAAACGAAGGACACCTACTTCGTCAGCAAGTTGGAGACCGTCCTGCCGGACGGCCGCGTCCTGCCCATCGAAACGGGTTACCTGCGTGCGCAGTCGAGGGACGGCCTGGAGAAGGCCAAGCCGGTCACGCCCGGTGCGCCGACGCAGTACTCGGTCCGACTCGGCCAGACCCACTGGGAGTTCAAACCTGGGGAGAAGCTGCGCATCACGATCGGCGGCGGTGACTATCCACGGATCGTCCCCGACGCCCCGCTCGGTGACGTGACCGTACACCTCGGCGACAAGACCTAT
>NZ_JBFAKW010000259.1:0-3117 GCF_040655955.1 Streptomyces sp. NPDC050263
GTCACCGGTCTCATCGACCACCAGGACGACGTCTCCTGTGCCGAGGTGGTCGACGACGAAGCCGCGCAGATCGTCACGGACGGCGTCCGCGTCCCACTTCGCCCGTGCGAGCAGGTGCTGCAGCCGGTCGGAGCCGGCACGGCCGGCGTGCTCGGCCGGCGTCCAGCAGTACTTCCGCGTCAGGCCCGCCAACAGGCCGAGGACGAACTCCCGTGCTTGCCGCCGCGGTTCGACCCGTGCGAACCGGGAGACCATCCGGCCCGTCAGGACCTCGAACGTCTCCCGCCAACGGGCGGGATGTGGGCCGTGCACCGCGGCCAACAATTGTTCATCTGTCTTCACACACCGATGCTCACTGGTGGCCGTACGCGTACCCGGAACCGGCTCCGACCAGCGAGATCACGATCTACGGCTGTAGTACTTAGCCGCTTCAGTTGAAGGGATTCGCCGGTTACGCGATCTCCAGGACCACAGCGGGAAGCGCGGCCTCCAGGACTTGCCTGCGTGGCAGGGAAAGGCCGAAGCATCGTTCGATGATCTCCAGTGCGGTGCGGTGCACTTCGCGGCGAGGCACGTCGGCGTCTGGTAGGCCGGCAGCAGCCAGCATCCTCTCGACGCGTACCGCCACCTCGCGGTCACCGTTCACGCCGTCGTATCCCCATGAACGGTCCAGGTGGAGATTGAAGGCACACATGAGACGATCGTCATGGAGGTAGGAGAACTGAGGCGGTACCGGCTTGCCGTTCTCCTCTTCGAATTCCAGCTGGAAGACGTGTGCACCACCCCGAGAAACAGGTGGCTGCGGGCCGAACTCCGCCTGCCAGCCACCGTACTTGACCACGAAGACCCACTCGCCGATCTCGCCATAACGCAGACCTATCGCCGGGTAGGGGTGGTCCCAGCAGCCGTCCTCCACGACATCGATCAGGTCCTTGCTGGTGAGGTGGTCCAGACTACGCGCCGTGCGCGTCGGCCCGAACACTGTCGCAGTGAGCCGAGACACCAGCTCTTCGGCGTCCAACCCTCGAGCGAGCACCACGCCGTAGCCGCCGAAGGCGATCGACTGGGGAGCAGCAAGCCATGTGATTCCGTCGGTCATAGCGATCATCGTGACGCACCTTCGCCGGGCGTGTCACCAGGCCCCTCGCACCCGGATTCCGCCTGGTCTATGGACGTCACAGAACCGCCCAGCCGGTCAAGTAACGCTGCCGGTGGCGCCGTTCGCGTAAGAGCTCATTCGTGAGCCGGCGGAAGCCGTACCCCAGCGACCCGTCCGACGCCCGATGGGCGTTGTTCGAACCGACCGCTTCCGTGATCGACACCCAGAGCGTGAAGACCTCCACGAACGTGCCCCTGACCAGCCAGGGAACCGACGCCGCCAAGAAGATCGCAGGCCGGGAGCGCGGCATCATCACCGACACGCTCGGCCTGCTCCTCGCCGTGACCGTCACCGCCGCAAGCCGGTCGGAAAACGCCGTCGGAATACACCTCCTCGACCAGGCCAGGAAGACCTGCCCGACCATCTCCAAAAGCTGGGTCGACACCGGCTTCAAAAATCCCGTCATCGAGCACGGAGCGAAGCTCGGAATCGACGTCGAGGTCGTGAACAGAAACCCTGAAATCCGTGGCCTTCATGTCGTCAAAAGGCGCTGGGTCGTGGAACGGAGCATCGGACGGATCAAGATGCACCGCCGTCTCGCACGCGACTACGAGACCCTTGCTGCCAGCTCCGAAGCCGTGATCCACATCGCCTCGATCGACAACCTCACCAAGCGCATAACGGACGATACGACACCCACCTGACGGGGAACTCACTCAGCGATAAAGGGCAATCCACCCAGATGCGCGCGACTGTCGGCTCGGCCGCGCTTCGACTCGGGTGACGGGCTTGTCGGCGCTGCAGGGCGGGAGGAAACCGCGCATCTAGGGCGCGTATCTAGTTTTGATCAATTGGCTGCCTGCGCGAGCTCCTTGATCCAGATCATCGAGCCGCGCAGGTGGACTCCGGCAAGGTAGCTCTTGGGTGTCTGGTCATAGCGGGTGGCAATGCCTCTCCACGCCTTGAGCTTGTTGATCAGACGCTCGACCGTGTTCCGCTCTTTGTAGAGCGCGGTGTCGTGGCTGACGGGCCGGCCGCCCCGGCTGCCCTTCTTCCTGCGGTTGGCGGCCTGGTCCTTCTTCTCCGGGATGACCGCCTTGATGCGGCGTTTACGCAGGTAGGAGCGATTGCCACGGGACGAGTAGGCCTTGTCGCCGGCAACAGCGCCGGGCCGGGTCCGGGGGCGGCCGACCGGCCCGGGCACCCGGACTTTCCTGAGCACCGGGATGAACTGCGGACTGTCCGCCGCCTGGCCGGCGGTCAGGACGAAAGCCAGTGGGCGGCACTTGCGGTCGCCGGCGACATGGATCTTGCTGGTCTGCCCGCCCCTCGAGCGCCCGAGTAGGGCTGCTCTCAGACGGACCTTGTGCCGACGCCGGACACGCCGCCGTTCCTCCCGCTCGGGATCAGCTAAAGCATGCTGTCTGTCCTGTCCTTGCGCGCTGCCCCCTTTTCACGGGCTTTCTCCTCCTCGGCGGCCGCCTCCTCCAAGGCGGCCATGACCTCTTGGCCAAGGTGCATCCCGGCAGCGTCGTGGTGAGCCCGAGCGGTGGTGGAATCCACGCTGACCAGCGTCAAATCCACCTCACCCCGCTCCGCGGCCTCCGCGATCATCCCCTCCAGAAGCGCCTCGAAGACCCCCGCGTCCCGCCACTGCCGGAACCGGTTGGACACAGTCGTCCAGGCACCGAACTCACTCGGCACCTCACGCCACTGCGCACCCGCCCTGAACCGCCAGATCACTCCCTCGAACTGCTGCCGCAGCCGCTCCGGGTACGGACCGCGCTCGCCCACCGGCAGGTACGGCTCGATCAACGCCCACTCAGCATCCGTCAGTTGCGCACGCGCCATACACGACGATCTACCGGATCCGCCCCACTCCGCGGGCCAGATCCACCAAATTGATCGAAACCAGATACGCGCCCTAGGTGACTGGTGTTAATCGTTGGGGCTCGCGTTGGGGCTTCGGCCTGTGTCAGGCTCAGGGCCGTTGGTCGCTGGGTGTGGGGAGAGGTTGA
>NZ_JBFAKW010000260.1:0-3111 GCF_040655955.1 Streptomyces sp. NPDC050263
CCGCCGCTACATCATCTGGCGAAACCGCCATGCCGACGACCGGCGCCTACGCGCCGTCGTCGACAGGGCAAACGTTGCCTGATCCGGCACTAGAACGCGCTCAGTCCGTAGCGCGCCAGCACCCAGTGCACCGGCTGGAAGAAGGTCCGGTACTGGTTCTGGGCGCTGTTGCACGATGCGTTTGCCGGGGTGTTGGTGCCTGAGGCGATGCCGAGTGCGTCGGTTCCTGCCCAGAGGGGGCCGCCGCTGTCTCCGGGGAGGGCGCAGTGGGAGGTCTCGATCATGTTCTTCATGACCTTGCCGCTGGGGAAGGTGAAGGTCACGCTCGGGTTGATGACCTGGCCTACGAGGTCGCTGCTGACGGCGCCGGCGCGTTTGACGGCCTCGCCGTCGTCGGGGTAGCGGGAGCCGGTGATCTCGAACGTGGCGCCGGCCGCACGGACGGCTCCGTAGGCGGCGACGTCGTCGTTGAGGTACTCGATGACGGCGTAGTCCTTGTCGATCTCGCCGAAGTCCCACCATTCGGTGCGCTTGCCGAGGTAGATGCCGCCGGCCTCGCGGTGCCAGAACCGCTCGTCGTCGGTGCTCGCGCAGTGCCCGGCGGTGAGGAAGTACTTCTTTCCGGAGGAGTCACGGACGTTGAACCCGAGGGTGCATGGTGTGGGGCCGTACGGCGCCACGATGCCGATGCCGCCGAGGGATTCGTAGGCGGTCTCCTTGATCTCGCCGGGCAGCTCCTCTACGCGCGCCTTGTCGCCGTACGCGGCGACGAGGTCGGTGAGGCGCTTGCGGTCGGCGGCGGAGACGCCGTCGAAGACCGACACGGTGACCTGGTTGGTGCTGGGGTCGATGCCCCAGGCGGTGTTGGGGATCGGGTCGGTGTCGGCGATGCGTTGGTCGAGGGCGGTGCGTACGGCGTTGAGGTCGGCGGTGCTGTGGTCGACGACCTGGGCGGTGCCGCCCTGGGCGCGGACGGTCCGTGCGGCGGCCTCGTCCGTGACGGCGACGACGAAGCGCCCGGCAGCGTCGTAGAACGCGCCGCCGGTGCGGTCGGCCCCGATGGAGGCGACCAGCGCTCTCGCCTGGGCCGGTCCGGCCGTCGGCGTCGGGGCAGGGGGCGGGGCGGCGTTCGCGGTCGGCGCGACAAGCACCGCGAACAGGCCGCAGATCGCCGCCGTCACCGACGTGCGAGGGGTCGGCAGTCTTCGCATGGATCGCGCCTCCGTGGGGTTCCGTGGGGGTTCCGTGGGGGTTCGGTGAGCAGGGAGCACGTCGGTCGACCGCCGTGCACGGAAACAGCATGTGCTGCGGGTGCCGGCGTTGTCGTTGGCGGAAGATCCACAAAAGCCTTGCCTCTGCGTCCACTTCCGCTCGCATGATCCGTGCCGCTGCCCGGCCCGATACGCCGACGGCCCGTCCGCCCCGGCAGCTCCCGCCCTTCACACGCAAACCGCGCAGTGATCGCGGAGGGGTGGATCCCTGCGGTTTCACGCTGCCTTTGCCGACGGTGACAGCCCCTGCTGTGCCTGCCGGATGCGCTGAACGAACATGCGGGCGACAGAGTTGAGGATCTTGGCATCGGCCGCGGCCGGACCGTCCGTGGTGATGTTCGCGTAGGCGTAAACGGAGTCCACACGGAGGTTGATCGAGGTGCCGCAGGGGTTCGTGCCGACATAGAAGGAGGCCGTGAAGCTGCGTCGAATGAGTCGGCCCAGGGTTGTTGTGCGGCGCGGGCGCGGGTGGCAGCGACTCCTACCGCCTCGCCCCGCCCATGCCAGAGCCAGAGCAGCAGTCTTACACGGGTGCCTGGCCACAGGCCGGCGTACACATGAACGCGCCCCGCCACGAAGGGTGATGGCGTCTGAGACGCCATCACCTTGATCTGAAACGTTCTCAGGGCGGTGTGACAGCGCCCATGATTGATCCATGGGAACTGTGACGGCGCTACGCCGGTACCCGGTGAAGTCCATGCTCGGCGAGGCTCTGACAAGCGTGGCGGTCACCGAACGCGGGCTGTGCGGCGACCGGGTGTTCGCCGTTCTTGACGACGCGGGCACGGTCGGCAGCGCCAAGCACCCCCGCAAGTGGGGCTCGTTGCTCCGCTGCCGCAGCAGGCTGACCAGCGCCGACAAGGTCGTGGTCGAACTGCCGGACGGAGTCGTCCTGTCGGCCGGAGACCCTGACCTGGACGCGCGGCTGTCCAAGCTGCTGGGCCGCCACGTTTCCTTGTCGGACACCCCGGGGGAGCACGGCGGCGCGCTCGAGCGGGCAGTGCCCGACTATGAGGGCGGTGTCCCAGACGCCCTGCGGGGCACAGCGGCCACCGATGCCACCGGAGCGGCCGTCACCTCCGGTCATGTCGCCCCGGGGACCTTCTTCGACTACGGTGCAGTCCACCTCGTCACCACAACTGCCCTGGCACGGCTGCGGGCTGCGTACCCCACCGGAGACTTCGACCCGCGCCGCTTCCGGCCCAACCTGGTCGTCGACACGCTCGACGGGCCGGGCTTCCCCGAGGACGCCTGGATGGACTCCCATCTGCGCGTCGGCGAGGCTCTTTTCCGTGTCGTGGTGCCCACACCCCGATGCGTGATTCCCACGCTCGCTCAGGAGGAGTTGCCGCCCGACCCCGGCATCATGCACGCGGTGGCACGAGAACACCGCGTACCGGTCTTCGACCTGGGTCGGCTGTCGTGCGTCGGGGTATACCTGGAGGTCCTGGAACCCGGCACGATAAGGCCCGGCGACTCCGTCACAAGACGGGGCAGCTCGTGATCGCCGGCGTGACGGCTCGCCCGAGGCGGCGACAAGCCGACTGGGACGGCCACGTGATGGGGCGGATCGACTTGCTCGCGACATGCGTCGAGGACGGTCAAACCGGGCCCCGGGACTCGGGCCGCGGGACCCGGGACCCGAGCGGATTCGCAAGACCATCGCGACACGTGGTCACTCCACTGCTGCGACGAGCCCAGCGAAGAGCTCTGCGGGCGTCGGTCGGCCAAGGACCGTGCGAAGTGGGGGGGTGCCCCTATCTGTTTCGTCAACCTCGGTGGGGTCGGCTTGTAGGGGTTGATCCTGGCTTTCGGGAACGTCCCGCGAAGCGGGATGTTC
>NZ_JBFAKW010000261.1:0-3005 GCF_040655955.1 Streptomyces sp. NPDC050263
GTCCAGTACGAGGACTTCCGGCCGGCACACCGAGAGCACGCACCGGACGCCGCTCCTTGACGGGCAAACGTTGCCTGCCGCGGCACTAGCGGGCGTCACCCGCCCGCGGCGGCCGGGCGGAGCTCAGGCGCAGCCCAACTCGCCCAGCATTCCCTGGCGCAGTCGGGTGATGATCCGCTTGATCAGACGGGACACGTGCATCTGGGAGCAGCCCAGCCGCTCGCCGATCTCCGCCTGCGTGGCCTCCTCCACGAACCGCATATGGATGATCTGCCGGTCTCGCTCGCTGAGTTCGGCCATCAGGGGGGCGAGCGAGTGGAAGTCCTCGACGAGCCGCAGCCCGTCCTCCTCCACGCCGATGAAGTCCGCCAGGACCGCCTCGCCGCTCTCCGGACCGTCCCCGGTGAGCGCCGCGTCGAGCGAGGAGGAGTTGTAGCCGTTGGCGGCGATCTGCGCCTCGACGACCTGGCCCTCCGAGAGGTTCATCAAGGTGGCCAGCTCGGCCACCGTCGGCTCCCGGTCCAGCCGGCTGGCGAGTTCCTCCCGCGCCTTGGCCAGCTCGACGCGCAACTCCTGGAGCCGCCGCGGCACATGCACGGCCCATGTCGTGTCCCGGAAGAAGCGCTTGATCTCACCGACGATGTACGGCAGCGCGAACGACGTGAACTCCACCTCGCGCGAGATCTCGAACCGGTCGATGGCCTTGATCAGGCCGATCATCCCGGTCTGGACGATGTCCTCCATGTCGTTCCCGCGGCCGCGGAACCGACCGGCCGCGAACCGCACCAGGGACATGTTCATCTCGATGAGCGTGTTGCGCGCGTACTGGTAGTCGTGCGTGCCCTCTTCGAGTACGGCCAGCCGCTGGAAGAACCGCCGGGACAATTCACGTGCGTCACGCGGGGCCACGCTCCGCGGCGCCTCGATACCCGGCAGCGGTGCGCCGTCCGTGCTGGTCCCGGTGGTGCCCTCGACGGCCTTGGCCTCCGACCGGATCACGGCGGTCTGCATGACTCTCCCTCGTATCCCTCGACAGTCACGATCCGACAGTCCTGCTTCGGCAGTCACGTTTCGACGCCTGTCGTGCTCGTTCCGTGAGCGGACACGTGTGCACGGGCCCGCTCAGGGGGCGGGTACCCGCTCCTGGGCGGCCCATGCGTGCGGGATGCGGGCGCGTCGGAACACCGGCCCCCGATTCCACCGAGGGCGCAACGCCGGACTCTTGCCGTGGCGGCCCGCGTTCCTAGGCTTGAGAGGTGAGCAACCAAGCGCCGAACCAAGCCCGCGTGATCCCCCTGCGCCCGCCTGCCGAGCGCGAGCCGTTGTGGCGTGACCTGGTCGGAGACGTCCTGCGCCGCGAACGCCAGGCGCAGGAGCGCACGCTGAAGGACGTCGCCGACTCGGCCCGTATCTCCATGCCGTACCTCTCGGAGGTGGAGCGCGGCCGCAAGGAGGCCTCCTCGGAGGTCCTCGCGGCCGCCGCCCGCGCCCTCGGCCTGAGCCTCGGCGACCTGCTGGGCCGGGCCCAGGGCGAGCTCGTCCGGCTCACCGGCGGGCCGTCCGTCCGCCGGCCCGACCGCGGCCGGACGGCGACGACCTCGTCGCACGACGGCCTCTGCCTGGCCGCCTGACGGGCCGTGCGGGCCGGTGTCCCACCCGGTGCCTCACCCCTTCACAAGACGCCGGCTCACCACCTCGTCGGCGAGTCCGTACGCCACCGCCTCCGGCGCGGTGAACACCTTGTCGCGGTCCATGTCCGCGCGCAGGGTCGCGATGTCGTGGTGCGTGTGGCGGGCGAGCACCTCCTCGACCTGGGCGCGGATCCGGACCATCTCCTTGGCCTGCAGCGCCAGATCGGAGACCGTGCCCTGCCGGCCGCCGCTGGCGGGCTGCCCGAGCAGCACGCGCGCGTGCTCCAGCACGAACCGCCGACCGGGATCCCCGCCCGCCAACAGCACGGCCGCGGTCGACGCGGCCTGTCCGACGCAGAACGTCGAGATCGGCGCCTGCACGTACGTCATCGTGTCGTAGATCGCCATCAGCGAAGTGAACGAGCCGCCGGGCGAGTTGAGGTAGATCGCGATCTCGTTCTCCGGGGCCGCCGACTCCAGATGGAGGAGCTGCGCGATGACGACGTTGGCCACGCCGTCGTCGATCTCGGTGCCGAGGAAGATGATCCGCTCCGACAGCAGCCGGCTGAACACGTCGTAGGACCGCTCGCCCTGCGGGGTCCGCTCGACCACGTTCGGAATCGTGTAGGTCCCCATGTCACAGCCCCATCCGTCGCTTCGTGGCGGCCGGGTGGACGTCGGTGAGGGACTCCACGACCCGGTCCACCAGGCCGTACTCCCGGGCCTCCTCGGCCGTGAACCAGCGGTCGCGGTCGCCGTCCCGGGAGATGGTCTCCGGCGTCTGGCCGGTGTGCTCGGCGGTGATCCGCTCGATGGTCCGCTTGGTGAACTCCAGGTTCTCCGCCTGGATCTCGATGTCCGCCGTGGTGCCGCCGATCCCGGCGGAGGGCTGGTGCATCATGACGCGCGCGTTCGGCAGCGCGTACCGCTTGCCGGGCGCGCCGACGCTGAGCAGGAACTGACCCATGCTGGCCGCGAAACCCATGGCGAGCGTCGAGACGTCGTTGGGGATCAGCCGCATCGTGTCGTAGACGGCCAGTCCCGCGTGGACCGAGCCGCCGGGGCTGTTGATGTACAGGCTGATGTCGGTGCGCGGATCCTCCGCCGAGAGGATCAGCAGCTGGGCGCAGACCCGGTTCGCGGAGACCTCGTCGACCTGGGTGCCCAGCAGGACGATGCGTCGGCCGAGCAGTTGGGCGGCGAGTTGGTCGTCGAAGCGGGTGGGCGCGGTGTCGCCCTCCTGGGCCCGGGGAGCGAGCATGGTGAGTGGAGTCATCGGTTCTCCTCGTCGTGGCGTGGCTGCCGTCCGCTCCACTGTCGGCCGCGGCCGCCGCCCCGACGAGGTTTCTCTGCCCGTGGCAGATTCGCCACGGG
>NZ_JBFAKW010000262.1:0-2983 GCF_040655955.1 Streptomyces sp. NPDC050263
ATCTAGCCCTGTAGTACTAGGGCTTTCGCCCGGTGCGGCGAGAGTGCGTGCCGGGCGTCGCGACGCCGCGGAGATCCATCAGAAGCCCCCTAGCCCTCGGCTACGGCATCTTGTCGCCGAGCAGGGCCAGGTTCTCGATGGCGGCGAGGCCGTAGAGCGCGGTGTCGTTGGTGGACACCCAGGTGGCCTCGCTGCCCGCGACCAGGGCGGCGGGGCCGCTCACCGGCTCCGTCCTCCACGGCGAGGACTCCATGTAGCCGTCGGAGCTGTAGAACTTCGTCCACGCCCGCTTGGCGAGCACCTCGTCGCCGGTCTGGACGGCGGCATAGGCGTCGAGGCGCGAGTGGCCCTGGAAGAGCAGCAGGCTGCCGAAGTTGCTGCCGTAGCGCGCCGCCTGTTCGGCCTTGGTGGCGTTGAAGTAGCGGCAGTAGTCGAAGTAGGCCTGGTTGAACTTCGGCATGTCGACCAGGTGGATGAGCTCGGCGCACAGTTCGTTGAGGCCGAACACGGCGGACAGGTGCGAGACGCCGACGACCGGGGCGGCGGCGACGGCGAACCTGCCGGTGTCGAGGTCGTACAGGCCGCTGCCCTGCACGAAGCCGTTGGGCTGGGCCGCGATGGTCTCCATGGTGGACAGGACGCGCGCCTTGGCCTTCTCCCACTTGGGGCCCTTGCGCTCCCACTCGGTCAGCCACGCCGAGACCAGACCGCTCCAGTCGGTGCCGAAGCCGATCGACAGGGCGTGCCGGTCGGGCGTGTAGGGCTCGGTGCGGATCTTGCGCAGCGGGTCCAGGGCGAGGAACGTCTCGTCGGAGTCGACGTTGGCGTGCATGAGGTCGCCGACGCGTTCGTCCGCCGTGAGGAAGTAGTAGTAGCGGCGGTAGGTGGTGTTGGCGATGCGCTGCTGCTTGGCGCTGTCGGCGTAGTGCTGGACGCCGTGCCGGGTGCCCAGGCCCGCCCACTGGCCGATGTGGTAGACGTCGACCTCGCCGGTGTGCCGGGTCATCGCCTCGGCGAAGCGGAAGATGTCGGCGCGGCCGGAGCGCAGGTAGGCGAACCAGAGCCAGAGGTCCGGGGACAGCTCGGAGTTGTCCCAGGCGTAGCCGCCGATGTCGTACCGCCACTGACGCCGGACGGTGTCGTAGGTGTGCATGATGTCGCCGTAGTCCCAGAAGCCGTACCAGCGGCGTTGCTCCACCTGGTCCTTGTAGTAGGTGAAGAGGAAGTCGAGGTGGTCCTCGATCTTCGCCTTGGCGGGCGTCGAGCGGTCCGGCTCGGAGTACAGGCCCGGGCCGAAGACCTTCGCCTTGATGAGCTGCTTCGGCGGGGCGGCGAGCTGTGGCAGCACCCGGACGGCCTCGACCTGTTCGGCGAGCTGCTCGGGGGCGGGCGTCGACCCGTTGGCCCAGAACAGGAGCTCGGAGGTCCGGGCGATCCCGTAGGGGGTGCCGAAGCCGGGCTCGTAGTCCTCGTAGGTGATGTTGAGGCCTTCGAGCTGCTCGGGGAAGGTGTCCTGACCCATGCCGTCGTGGTAGAAGCGCAGGTCCATGGGCTGCGCCTCGGGCGACCAGAGCCAGAGGGTGACCTCGGCGGCGTCGGCGTGCGCGTCCCGGATGTCGAGCTGGGCGGGGTGCTTCTCCCAGAAGTCCCTCAGGCCGAAGGAGAATCCGCCGCTCGCCCCGCCGACGTATCCGAAGCCGGAGGCCCGCTTGCCGCCGCCGGCGCCGACCCAGCCGTAGCCCTTCTCGGTGCGCTTGCGGAGGGTGAAACCGTCCGCCGAGAGCTGGGAGAGGGTGTAGTCGCCCCACTCGGGGATGTACTGGAGGCGGGTGGTGACCCGCTGGTCCCAGGTGGCGGGGTCGGGGAGCTTCTGGCCCGCGTACTGGGCGGCCTGCACGGCGGCGCCCGGGTCGCGGCGCAGGCCGGTGATGCCCTTGACGGCCTCGCGCAGCAGGCCGGTGCCCTCGCCGCCGATGCGGATGTGCCGGTCGTAGGACTCGTCGCGCATCGGGACGGTGAAGCGGACGCCGATGCCCCGGACGAAGTCGCCGCTCGCCTTGCCCGGCTCCTGCTTCCCGTCGAAGGTGACGGTGTGCACCATGCGGAAGGAGTCGGCGCCCGCGTAGAAGTAGAGGCGGATGGAGAACGGGAGCCAACTGCGGCTGCCCTTGCGGTGTTTGCCGTCGATGCGGACGACCGCGCGGACCGGGCCGCTCTGCTCGACGGTGACGCCGTCGATGGCGCCCTCGAAGCGCTCGGTCTTGACCGTGCCCTGGTCCTCGTCCTCGATCTCGGGCTGACGGATCAGCACGAGCCGCCCGTTCTTGGCGATCTCGGTGGTACCGCGGGTGACGGACTTGACGAGGGTCGCGCCCGACGTGGCGATCTTCGCGGTGATGACGCCCGTCGACACGTCGATGGTGCCGCCGCGCTTGTCGACGGTGACCTTCTTGGCGGGCGCGGCCGGGGCGCCGGCGGCGAGGGTGAGCTTGCCGGAGCCCGAACTCACCGCGTGGGCCGTCCACTTGAGGGAACCGTCCGGCCAATAGGCGAGCGGCCAGGACTGTACGGGGACGTCCTTGCCGGCGGCGTCCGTCAGCGCGAAGGTCTGGTCCTCCTGGAATGCGCCCATGGGCCAGGGCACGCCGAGCGTGGAGCCGGGGGCGGCGCCGAGGCCGCCGTCCTCCAGCCACTCCAGGGTCACCGGATCCGCGTCGGCCGCCGCGGCGCCGGGCGCGGCCTCGGCGTCCTTGGCCCCTAGCGCCCAGCTGAACTGTGCGGCGGCGCCGGCGACGGCTGCCGCCTTGAGGAGGGACCTGCGGGGGATGGGAGACATGAGATGCAGCCTTTCCTTGGCGTGCGGGTTGGGTGCGGGTTGCGTTCCCTACGGACTGCTAGTGCCGCGGCAGGCAACGTTTGCCCGTCAAGGAGCGGCGTCCGGTGCGTGCTCTCGGTGTGCCGGCCGGAAGTCCTCGTACTGGAC
>NZ_JBFAKW010000263.1:0-2908 GCF_040655955.1 Streptomyces sp. NPDC050263
GTCCAGCGGGACCTGGGCATCGCGTTCGTCTTCATCGCCCACGACCTCGCCGTCGTACGGCACTTCTCGCAGCGCGTGGCGGTCATGTACCTCGGGAAGATCATCGAGATCGGCGACCGCGACTCCATCTACACCCGGCCGCGGCACCCGTACACCCATGCCCTGCTCTCCGCGGTCCCCGAGGTGAAGGTCACGGACGGGGAGGCGCCGGCGCGCGAGCGGATCCGGCTCGCCGGGGACGTGCCCTCGCCGATCGCCCCGCCGTCCGGCTGCCGCTTCCGCACCCGCTGCTGGAAGGCGCAGGACAAGTGCGCGGCCGAGGAACCGCCGCTGATCCGGATCCCGGGCAATCACGAGGGCCATTCGACGGCCTGCCACTTCCCGGAGGAGCCGACGATCGAGGCGCGCGAGGAAGACATCGTGCTGGACCCGGCGCTGGTGGCCTCGGCGGAGAGCGGGAGCGGGAACGGCCCGTCCGGCGATTGAGGACGAGGCCCGTTCAGGGCCGACAACGGGGGTCCGGGGGCTGCAAGCCGCCGGGCGATGCCCGCATCGGCCTCACCTGTCCGGCGTCACCACGGTGATGATCTCCGGACCGGTCGCGGTCAACGGCCCCCGCTCCCAGTCCCCGTACTGTTCCACGACCCGCAACCCCGCCTCGGCGAGGAAACCGGAGAGAGCCTCAGGGGCGAGGAAACGGAGCGTGGAACGGCTGACGCGTCGGCGGAGCCACCCGCAGGACTCGAAGGTCTCCGTGAACGTGACCCGGTCGCCGGCCGACGCGTCCTCGACCTCGTGCCAGACGCGGACGACACGGCCGTCCGCGTCGGTGACCTCGCGCACCCGGTCCGGGGTCCACGTCTCCCAGGCGCGTGCCGCCGGGTTGCGGGTCTCGAACACGAACCGCCCGCCGTCGCCCAGGGCGGACCGGACGGCCCGCAACGCGGCGCGCAGTTCGTCGTCGCACAGGAGCACCTGGAAGGCGTGGCCCTTCATGGTGACGAGGTCGAACTCGCCGTTCCACAGGCGGGTGCGGAGGTCGCCCAGCAGCCACTCCACGCCGGGCGCCCGGCGTCGGGCCTGGACGAGCATCGCGGCGGCCGGGTCGAGGCCGGTGAGCCGCCCGGGGTGGCGGTCCTCGGCGGCCCGCGCGAGGAGTCGGCCGGTGCCGCAGCCGACGTCCAGCACCGCGTCGGCGGTTCTCACCAGGTCCAGGTAGAAGTCGTCGTCCGGCCCCCACGGGTTGATGGTGTCGTAGAGGGAGGCGAGGGTGAGATCCGCGAACGAATGATCGACCACCGCGGCAGTCTGCCACACCCCGATGTGACTCACGACAAGATCGACAACATCGGGAATACCCGGTCGGATCCCGGTCGGATGCCTGCGGGATCCCGGCCGGAATCCGTTCGACAGGCGGGCCGCGGCGGGACATGCTCGTCGGCGATGACGAGAACAGACGACATGCCCACCGCGTGGGACGAACGCACCCAGCTCACCACGTTCCTCGACTACGCCCGGGACACCGCCCGCGCCAAGTGCGAGGACCTCGCCGACGCGGACGCCCGCAAGGCGCCCCTGCCGGGTTCGCCGTTGATGACCATGAGCGGCCTGGTCAACCATCTGCGCTGGGTGGAGTACTACTGGTTCCGGGTCGTGTTCCTCGGCGAGGAGGACGAGGGGCCCTGGACCGACGAGGACCCCGACCGCGAGCTGCGCATCGCCGTCGACCTCCCGCTCGCGCACGTGCTCGACGAGTACGCCGAACACGCCGAGAACCACCGCAAGCTGGTCGCCGAGCACGCCCTCGACACCAAGGCGCGCACGGCGACCAGCGACGGCCGCCATGTGGACCTGCGCTGGATCCTGCTGCATCTGATCGAGGAGACGGCCCGGCACAACGGCCACCTCGACATCCTGCGCGAACTGATCGACGGCCGGACGGGCGTCTGACCAGATGGGCGTCTGACCGGACGGGCGTCTGACCAGGCAGGCGTCCAGGAGGCGTTCTACTCTTCGCGGATCGCCTCCACCGCCTCCCGGACCTCCGGGTCGGGGTCGGCGGCGAGGCGGTCCAGCAGCTCCGTGACGCCCGGGGTGGACCAGCGGGCCACCGCCCAGACCAGGTCCTCCCGCACCGACGGGTCGGGATGCCCGGACAGCCGCGCCAGTTCGGCGAGCGGGCCGCGCCCGCGCATGCCGAACCAGTGCAGCGCCTCCCGCAGCACGGCCGGGTCTCCGGGATCACCGGCCGCCGCGACCCGCGCCAGCAGCACGCGCGGCGGCGGGGGCGGGCCGTCCAGCGGGTGCGGCAGCCGTTCGAGCAGTCTGCGGGCGCCGTAGCCGCCGCGCACGCGGCAGCCGAAGCAGGTGCACGGCTTCGTCCCGTGCGCGTTCGGCAGATACCGCCAGCCGACCACCTGCGGCGCCTTGCGGATCCGGTGGACCTCGCGGGGCCGGATCGCCCGGGGCACGAACACCTCCCACCCACGCGGGTCCTCCAGCGCCGCGATCCGCCGTACCGCCTCGGCGGCGGTGATCTGCGGCCCCTCGTCGCGGGGGCGGTCCCGGTAGTGGCCCGCCGACACCTCCTGGGCGTCGTCCAGTCGCACGTGGACGGCGACCAGCCCGCCCCGGCTGCCGAACCGGGCCAGCTCGCGCAGCCACTGGTGGGTGAGGGTGTACGACGGCAGCACCGGGAAGCAGAGCACCCCGCGCGCACCGCCCTGCCCCTGACCGCTCGCGCGGACGCCGGACCGCCGGATGCGCGGCGCGTTCGCCGCGGACGTCAGGTGCACGAACATCGCCATGAGACGCATGCTAGTGCCGCGGCAGGCAACGTTCGCCCCGTCGCGACGCCCGGCACGCACTCTCGCCGCACCGGCCGAAAGCCCAAGTACGTCCAGTACGA
>NZ_JBFAKW010000264.1:0-2903 GCF_040655955.1 Streptomyces sp. NPDC050263
CTGGCACAACGACAAAACCGGGCAACCGATCAAACGGTCGCTGACCGCCTACGATCACTGACCGCAACGACACCCCTTGGACTCATTCATCTAGGTCTCAACTCTCCAGCTCAGGAACCCTGTTGGTCCCGTATCCTGCCGCACTCGACCTGCCGCACGCACTCGTGGAGTGGGTGACGATGCTGATCGTCACCCGTGAGGGTGACCGGCGCTGCAAACTCCGGCCGTCCGAGCGTGCGGTGATCGCTCTGGCATACCTGCGCCGGCACGACCCCCTGGCTCAGCTCGCCGCAGGTTTCCGTATCTCCGTCGGCACCGCCCACGCGTACGTCACCAGCGTCGTCGAGCACCTGGCCGACATGGCGCCGGGCCTGCTGAAGGTCCTGCGCGAGACAGACCCCGACTACGTTCTCGTGGACGGCACGCTCGCGGAGTGTGACCGGGTCGGCGACGGGCGCGCGGACTATTCGACGAAGCACAAGCGGCACGGTGTGAACGTGCAGGTCATCACGGACCCGGCCGGTCGCACGCTGTGGCTTTCACCCGCCCTGCCCGGCCGCACACACGACCTGACCGCCGCACGCACCCACAAGATCATCAGGATCTGCGAGCGCCAAGGCGTCCCCATTCTCGCCGACATGGCCTACATCGGCGCGGGCGAGTGGGTCACCACCCCCAAACGCCGACCGCCCCAAGGTGAACTCACCACGACCGAGCGGACGGTCAACCGGGCGCTGTCCGCCGCGCGCGTACCCGTCGAACGAGGAATCGCCCGCCTCAAATCCTGGCGAATCTTCCGCAGAGCCCGATGCAGCCCAAACCGCATGACGTCAATCGCCAAGGCCGTCCTCACCCTGGAGCGGCACCGCTGAAAACCCTCAATCGCCGCAGCCGTCCTCGTGCTGGAGCGGCAGCGCTGAAGTGGCTCACTGATCGAGGCCACGGTATGCGTGAGCGATGCGTGAGCGGATGGAGAAGCACCCGTTGGACATGGCGTCACGCCCGCAGGGGCGACAAGTCTTTGACCAGGACGAACAGGACCAAGCGTGATCAGGGAACAGCACGCGTCACGATCATGCAGGCCCTCGTAATGCGTAGGTCTCGGGTTCGAATCCCGAAGGCGGCTCTGTGGAAGCCTCAGGACTCACTCGCCGTGACCTGGGGCTTTTGCTTTTCCGTCCCCCGCGTCGGCCGACACAGCCCCCTCCGTTCGTGCCACCAAATCCAAGGGGTGCGCGAGGGGAGCGCATGAGCGCGGAGCCTGTGCAGAGGGGTGCGCGCGGGAGGGCGCGCCATCGCCATGGAACGGTCCGGTCAGATCACTTGGCGATTACACCGGTTTTGTGGAAAGGCTCCAACGTCCGCTTCTAGGCTGGGGACTGTGGCAGAGCTGATGGACCTGGTTCCGTTCAAGACCCTCGTGACCCAGACGAGCGCTGTACTGCTGACCCGTGGCGTCGAGGTGGAGTCGACATCGGTTCAGGGTGTCGCGGCCTATCTCGTCGAGACCATGGCGCGACAGACAAGAATGGATCTTGAGGAAGCGGTCCATCTGGTGACCCCGGAAGCCGCTGCCGAGATCATCATGAAGGCGGCGACAGAACACGATCAGGGAGCCGCCGGTCCTCATGCGGTACGGCCGGTACGGATCGACGACCGCACGGTCAACGTTCCCGTCGAGTCGCTGGGGCATCTGGTCACGGCCGCTGCGCAGGCCGGGAAGTACGCGAGCCTCAACGACGACGGCGCGGCAGCAGCTCATCTCCTGGACCTCGCTACGGAGATCGGTGCCGCGCTCGTGAAGCGTCATGCCGGCGGGGCGGCGGAGATTCCGGTGGGGGTGCTCGACGAACTGGCGGTGTTGGTGGACAGCGTTGCCGACCGCGTGGAGGAGGAAGGCTGGAGCATCTGTCCCTGCGGGGAGGAGCACAGCCAGGACAAGGTGGATTTGGGCACCGTAGCGGTCATGCGTCGCCATGCAGCGCTCGCCCGCGGTCTGCGCGAGCAGGCCAATGGATGATCTCGAAGATCAAGGGGACTGCTGGCTCGGAGCAAGGCGACGTGGAGCAGCTTTGCCAGTGTGGCCGCGAGACATCGGCCGACTCTCGGTTCTGCCGATTCTGTGGCCGCGACCTGCGCGAGAAGTCGCTCTGCCGCACATTGAGCCTGTGCTCCGAGTACACCTTCGGGCGGTTGTCTCACGGCCATCGGAAAGGCCAGGCACCCGGCGAGGTGGGGCTCACCGAACATCATCTGACGACCATCAGCATGGAGCACGCGGACCGCGTGGCAGTCCGCTGGTTCACGGGCACTGAGGAAGCCACGAACGGCGCGGACTGGGAATGGTGGTTCTATGCCGGAGACATCGGCTTCGGCATGAGGGTCCAAGCTAAGCGCGAGGAGTGGGACGGTACTTACAAGCTTCGGTACCGGCCCAACAAAGGGCGCCTGCAAAGCGACCTCCTGATCGAGGACGCTGTCGCCTCAGGGTGCTTGCCCGCCTACGTGTTCTACAACCGTCGGAGCTGGCAGTCAGACCTCCTGCCAGGGTCACTGGCGGGCTGCCGCCACGGCCCCGTTGGTGAACGACAGTTTGGGTGCACCATCGCCTCTGCCCTCGTCGTGCAGCGGGCCTTGCTCCTCAGCCGGGCCCGCACTTCGTACGTGAAGGACCGGAGCCTGCCGTGGCACCGTGTTCTGTGCGATGAGAATGAGTCCGAGGGCCGGAGGGCGGAGGCGCCGTATCGGCGAGTGAGGGACCTTCACCGGGCAGCGGTCAAGGAACTCCAAGTCGCCTTGAACGAGGAGTGTCGGCGACGCCTGAAAACTGGCTCACGAACGGCGGATCAAAAGTGACCCACTCCGTGATCTTCTGACCGTTCTGGCTCTGACAGGGAGTCAGG
>NZ_JBFAKW010000265.1:0-2857 GCF_040655955.1 Streptomyces sp. NPDC050263
TTGTGCACCCCCCGGGGCCCCGGTTCCCGCCCGCGGGTGTTGGTGGGGGGGGCCGGCGCGGCCGGGCCCCCCCGGGCGGCTGCGGCGGCCCGGACTGCGCAGGCACGTCAGGTCGGTCGGTTGGTTCAGCCGTTGTACGGGGCGGTGACGTCCAGGACCCAGGTAATGCCGAAGCGGTCGGTGAGCATGCCGTACAGCGGTGCCCACTGCGCAGGCTCCAGCGGACGCACGATGATCGAGCCCTCGGCGAGCTTGCCCCACAGGGCGCTGATCTCCTCGGCGTCGTCGCCGCGCACGGAGACGAAGAACGGGTTCTCGCCCTGGTTCCAGGGCAGCTGCGAGGGCACGTCGTAGGCCATGACGTGGAAGCCGTTGTCGCCGGCCACCTCGCCCCACATCACCCAGTCCGCCTCGCTCTCGTCCTGCACGGCGCCCGCGTCCTTGTAGGTGACCGCGACAGTACGTCCGCCGAAGACGGTCCGGTAGAAGTCCAGCGCCTCACGTGCGGCGCCCCGGAAGTTCAGGTGAGTGGTGGTCGTGACGGACATGACCTGCTCCTTGCTCTATGTGATGAACACGCCGCCGGCCATCCAAGATCCAGCGGCGGCTGCCGTGACCAGGAGCGATGCCTCCCGAACGGCTCGTATGCCACGATGGCAGAGGTAGAGGACAGGTTGTGTCCGGTACTCCAGGGAGTATGGGTGTCATGCATAAAACATCTGCCCGGCTGCTCGCGCTGCTCTCGCTCCTTCAAACGCCCCGTGAATGGTCCGGCGACGATCTCGCCGAGCGTCTCGGCATCACGTCGCGCACAGTGCGGCGTGACATCGACCGCCTGCGCGAACTCGACTACCCGATCAAGACCCTCAAAGGACCGGCCGGCGGCTACCGGCTGGAGGCCGGCACTCACCTGCCGCCCATGTTGTTCGACGACAACCAGGCCGTCGCCCTGGCCGTCGCGCTGCAGACCGCGGCCGCCGGCACCGCCGTCGCCGAAGACGCTACCCGCGCGCTGGCCACCCTCCGCCAGGTCATGCCACCCCGCCTGCGCCACCGCATCGACCTGTTGCACGTCACCGCCGTCCAACCGCCCGCGGCGGCCGGCGACACCCCCCAGGTCGACGCTCAGGTCCTGATGGACCTGAGCCGCGTCATCCATGCCCGCGAGGAACTGCGCTTCGGCTACGCCCCGGGTCCGCGCACCTCGGTCGATGACGTCCGCCGCGTACAGCCCCACCACCTGGTCACCTGGCGTCATCGCTGGTACCTCGTGGCCTGGGACCTCCACCGCGAGGACTGGCGTACCTTCCGCGTCGACCGCATCCGGCCCCGCACACCCACCGGCCCCCGCTTCACCCCTCGTGAACTCCCCGGCGGCAACGTCTCCACCTTCATCACCAGCCGATTCCGCGGCAACGACGGCACCACCACCGACTGGCCCTGCCAAGGCGAAGTCATCCTCCGCCTCCCGGCCGCCGACGTCGCACCCTTCGCCCAGGACGGAATCGTTGAGGAACTCGGCCCCCGCCACTGCCGACTCATCCTCGGCTCCTGGTCATGGACCGGACTCGCCGCCGCCATCGGATGCTTCGACACCGATATCGAAGTCATCGGCCCACCTCAACTGGCCACCGCATTCGGGGACCTCGCCGCCCGCTGTGCCCACGCCGCAGGCACGACAAGACCAGAGACCGGCCCGGCGCGGTGAGAACAGAACTCACCACATTGTTCCGGGCCGCTTCCGCCGACCAACTCGCTCTCACTCAAAAGTGGAACCAGGCACGTTCTGGGAAATGTTTGTCACAGCACCCGGGGTCATGACGGCCCTCAAACCGCAGTCATGTCCCAAGCGGACGACGTCGAGCGCCACCCCCTGCCCGCGCCATGACGCTGAGCCAGGTTCACCCTGTCGCTCGCGCTCCGGAGCGGTCGCCGAGACCTATCACACCGGCCGCTTCACCAGGGTGCCCCGGCTCGCGAGACTCCTGCGTGTGCCGACCCCCGCCGACCGCGGCCCCGGCCAGCCGTGGCGGCCTGGCACATCGGCGCCCGCGCCCGTCGACCCGGACACCCGGGCGCGGACATCAGCATCGGATACGCGCGCTGCTCGACCCTCCCCCAGGAACTCCAGACCCAGCTCGACGCTCTCGCCGCCCAGCGCGTCCCCCGACAAGATCTTCGCCGAGAAGATCAGCAGCCGGGTCCGGGGCCGTCCGCAGTTCGAGACCGCGCTCACCGCCGCGCGGGAGATCAAGGCCCACGCCCCGCACTGCCGGGTGATCTTCACGGTGTACGAGATCAAGCGACTGGGGCGCGATGCCGCAGAGCTGACAGCCCTGGCCGACCATCTCACCGCCCATGGCCTTGTGCTGAAAATGCTCGCCGGGCCCCTCCAGGGGATGTACGACCCCAGCGGTCCGGGACGCCTACTGTTCGAGTTCTTCGCCGCAATGGCCGAGACAGAGCGTGAGAACATCCGCGAGGCCACCCTCGCAGGACTCGATACCGCGGCCCGCAAGGGCAACCACGGCGGCCGACCCCCCGTGATCACCGACGACATGCTCCACACTGTGCTCCGTCGCCGCGCCAACGGAGAGACCGTCGAGGACATCCAACCCGACCTCCTCATCCCCACCGGACGCCGCAGAGGGCCGAGCCCCAGCCGCTCCAGCATCTACCGGGCACTGGCCGAGCACGGGAAGGCCCAGGCGTATCCGGAGGCCGTCGAGACAGCGCACGCCGACTTCACCGCCCTCAAGCAGCGGGGAGTGTCATGAATTAGGTGTGATCCTTCCCGAAGGAGTCATCTGATGAATGCGACGACAGGTCACCTGATTGAGGCCGCGGACCGCGTGTC
>NZ_JBFAKW010000266.1:0-2733 GCF_040655955.1 Streptomyces sp. NPDC050263
CAGCAGCGATATGGCACAACGACGCCACCGGACAGCCCGTCCTACGCTCACTGACCGCCTACGATCACTGACCCCTTGGAATCGATCATCTAGGCTGTCGAGGGCAGTTGGGCACGGCTGGAGGGGCCACGTGGGTCAGGACCGAATTGTGTACGACGCCACCCACATTCAGGTGCTGGAGGGGCGGGAAGCCATCCGGAAGCGCCCAGGGATGTACGTCGGTTCGACAAGCGAGCGAGGGCTGCACAACCAGGTGTTCGAGGTCTCCGACTGGGCGGTTAACCAGGTCCTCGCCCGCCGCGCCGACCGCGTCGACGTCGCTCTGGAACCCGACGGCTTCGTGCAGATCGCCATCGACGGGCCGGGGATCCCTGTCGGGGCTGCCGGGGATGCTGGCGGCTCCAGTCTCGAAGACTTGCTGACTCGTCCGCACGCCGGGCCGCAGCCGGGCGGACGCCACTCCGTGGATGTGGGCCTCTTCGGCATGGGGCCCTTCGTCGCCAACGCCCTGTCGAGCCGCCTGAGGGCAGAGGTCCGACGCGAGGGGATGCGCTGGGTGCAGCACTACGACCGCGGTGCCGCGGTCGGTCCACCCGCGCCGGCGGGCCCGGTGACCGAAGAGGGGACCGTCATCGCCTTCCGGCCCGATGCCGACATCTTCGGCACGGCGCGGTGCTCGTTCGACGCACTCGCGGAACGCTTCAGGGAGCTGGCCTTCCTGAACCGAGGCCTCGACATCTCGCTGACCGACCAGCGCGTCCCGAGTGGATCACGATCGGAGCGGTTCCGCTTCCCGGGCGGTGCCAAGGACTTCGTTGCCTTCGTCGACGAGCAGGCCGGGACATTCGATGAGACGACTGTCTTCGGCTTCGAGCAGGAGGATCCGCGGATCGCCGGATCAGTAGAGGTCGCCCTGAGGTGGGGCGGCAGCCGCACAAGCCGGATCCGGAGCTTCGCGAACAGCACGCCCACCCCCGGCGGAGGCGCGCACGTGGCGGGCTTCCGCGAGGGGGTGACGGCCGCGATCAACTCGTTCGCACGAGAGCGGCGACTGCTGCCGGAGACGGACCGTGGCTTCAGCGCCGACCAGGTCGGCGACGGTCTGACCGCGGTCGTCGCGGTCAAACTCGACCGCCCTGAGTTCGAAGGCGCCACGCACGGCATTCTGGGCAACGCGGAAGTGCGCGGCTGCGTCGCGCAGGCCGTCCGGGAGCACCTGGGGGCCTGGTTGACAGAGGACGTACGGCTGGCCGCAGCCGTCGTCAGCCAGATCACCCGCGACGCCACCCACGAGTGACAGCTGCGGCCATGCGAGGCGTCGCGCACTCGCAGCTCGCGGGTCAGCAGGCAGGGGAGCGGCGGACCACGGTGAGAACGGAAAATCTAGGGCCGCTCGATCAGGGCAAGCAGGTTGCCGCTCCAGCGCTCCTCACCGTCTCCCGGCGGCGTCACACGTAGCCCGAAGGTCACGTCCACGGGAGTGGTGTATCGACGGCCACTCGGCGATCTCGTTTTGAGGCTATGCGGTGAGTTCGGTGGGCAGGGCGGCCTCGTCGTTTTCTGACTCGATCGGGCGAATTCCATGGGTCGTTGCAACACCGTGGTGTGTCAAGCCCCGGGTTTCGTGGACGGTCGGTTAGCTGGTTTCGAGGGCAGGTTGTGGGGTCTCGGGTGATGCGTGGAGGGCTTCGTACTCGGCGGGTGGGAGGTGGCCGAGCTCGCCGTGGAGCCGGCGCTGGTTGAACCAGTCGATGTACTCGGCGACGGCGATTTCGATGTCGTTGATGCCGGTCCAGGGGCCCTTGTTGCGGATCAACTCGGCCTTGAACAGGCTGTTGAACGCTTCGGCGAGGGCGTTGTCGTAGGAGTCGCCCCTGGAGCCGACGGAGGCCACGGCGGCGGCTTGTTCGAGGCGTTCGGTGTAGCGGATGGCTCGGTATTGCACGCCGCGGTCGGAGTGATGGACCAGGCCGGCCAGGTCCACGCCCTCGCGGCGGCGTTTCCAGACCGCCATCTCCAGGGCGTCCAGGGCGAGATCGGTGTAGAGGGAGGTGGCGACCTGCCAGCCGACCACCATGCGGGAGTACACGTCGATGACGAAGGCGGCGTACACCCAGCCGGAGGAGGCGCGGATGTAGGTGATGTCGGCCACCCAAAGCTGGTTCGGGGCGTCGGCGGTGAACTGGCGGTTGACCAGGTCGCGGGGCCGGTCGGTCTCGGGAGCGGGCCGGGTGGTGCGCGGGCCCCTGGCCCGGGACACCCCGCGCAGCCCGTCGGCACGCATCAACCGTTCGACGGTGCAGCGGGCCACCGTCCACTCGCGTCTCAGGAGCGCGGCGTGGACCTTGCGGGCGCCGTAGACGCCGTAGTTCTCGCGGTGGATCGCGCGTATCTCCTCGGTGAGGTGCTGGTCGCGGACGCTGCGGGCCGATTCGGGGCGTGTGTGGGCGGCGTAGTAGGTGCTCGGCGCGATCTCGGCGTCGGTGCCCGCGAGGGCTGCGCAGATCGGCTGGACGCCGAACTCCTCTTTGTGCTGGTCGATGTAGGCGACCTTCAGCGCAGTGGACGGTCCAGCTCCGCCGCGAAGAAACTCGCCGCGGACTTCAGGATCGCGTTGGCCCGCCGTAGCTCCCTGACTTCGCGTTCCAGCTCTGCGAGCCGTGCCACATCGGCACTCGTGGTGCCGGGCGCGCCGGCCTCGTCGGTCTCGGCCCGCTTGACCCAGGTCCGCAG
>NZ_JBFAKW010000267.1:0-2426 GCF_040655955.1 Streptomyces sp. NPDC050263
CTTTTTATACCTCTTGGCTATCGCCCCCCTCACCACAATTGTCTACCCCCTTCTTGGGCGCCAGCCCGTCCAGGGCTGGCCCCACTTCTCGTGCGAGATCAGCCCGTCCAGGGCTGCCACCGGTCTTCCTGTGCGGGGTCAATACTGCTGAGCCACACCAGTGCCCCGTCGATCAGCCCGGGCTTGTCCCCGGTGGCCAGGGCGGGAGCTTCGAGCATGTCGGCAGCCTCTTCCAAGTAGGTGACCAACGTGTCGAGTACTTCACCGGGAGCTTCGTTGTAGCGGGACCACCTACCCAGGTAGCCACTCTCAGCGTCCAGGTACAGGCCCGAGGTGCTGTCCGCCGGGCCCCGTGCGACAACCGGAATCCGGCTCGCCTTCCAGACCGTGATCCGCTCCTCCTTCGGACGGTCGGTGTTGGAGACGTCCTCGTCGGCCTGAGCGTCCATCTTCAGCCGGTAAGCGGCGGCCACGGCGTCCAGAGTCATCAAAGCCCTGTTGCCAGGAAGGCATCCCCAGCCGTTGCCACCCTCGTCACCTGAGGTCAGCAGCCACAGGCCGTGAAGTTCGACGGGTATCCGGATACCGAGGCCGTCCTCCAGAGCCGCGATGGCAGCGGGGCCGGCACCGGCGCGGAGCGCAGCATAGGAAACGGGTGCGTTGTGCTTCAGCCAGCCGGTGATGCGCCCCCAGGCGTCCGCGACCTCCCGTACGGTGGCCGCCGCGGCGACAAGGTCACCGGACGACTGGCCCTCGTCTCGGCTCTGTTCCTGCTCCGGGTCAGGAGTATCCGTGGAGGTCTCAGGGGAGGGCAGCGCTTTGAGGAACCGGATCTCGATCCGGTCCGACTCGCGGATGTAACCGACGGACAAGTCGGGGCAGTCATCGAACATGTCGCCGTCAACCGTCACCGTCAGAATGCCGGCCGGCCCCGAAGGCCGGCCCATGTCAGGGTCGTCGGCCAGTTGACCCGCCAAAGCCTTCAGTGCATAGGGAACGTCTGCCCCGAGCCGAGCGGCGGTGTCACGTACGTCCGGCTGGATTTCGACCTTCACAGCCTCATGCTCCTTGCTGGTCGGATGAAGGACGGTGCCCTCACACACTAGGTCCCCGCCCACGCCTGCGGGCGGCCCAGGCGTCCTGCCGTGCGGGGCGGGTCAGTCGGCCGCGATGCACAGGACAGGGCACAAATCCACGGCATGCAGACCGACTTGGGAAATGGATACGCAAGGATCTCGCCGACGGTGATCATGGTCAGGCCCGGGACTGCGCTTCAGCAGGGCGGGCTTCGCCGCATCGTGCGAGCAGGCCGGGCCCCTGCGGTGACGGGCCCGGATCGCATCTTCGGGGACCCTGGACGTCGGGTCTGCAGGCGAACGTCGCGACCGCCTGCATCCGCTGCCCCACCGCTGCCTCGGCGACACCATCGAGGTGCGCGGCGGTCGTCGGCCTGTGGGCGGGCGCCGTCTCGGAGGCGGTGAGGTTGCGGTCATCTTCCACGAGCGCTCTGAGACCCGCGAAGGCCGGCAGGGGGCCGAGCAGGACCAGGACCGCAGTGATCCAGGGACGCTTGAGGCGTCTGGGGCGCCGTGTCCGCGACTGCCGCGACCGGCGGCGCCGGGCGTCCGGGTCGCGACGGGCGCATGGCGCCCTCCCCGGGGCGGAGAAATTCTGTCTTCTCAGTCAGTACGGCATCGTCCCCGATCTGCCACCCGCTGGCAGCCGCCCCGGCTCCGTCCTCGGCGAACGCCGATCCGTGTCCGTTCGGCCCAGCACCACGCGCCGGGCCGGCGTCATCTCCATAAGGTCACTGTGACGGTCGTGCAGGCCACCGGACCGAAAGGAATGACCCATGCGGATACGCACCGCGTTCGCCGCCGCAGTGACGGTTGCCCTCGCCGCCGGCCCCTCGGCGGGCCTGGCCCATGCCCAACCCGATCTGGACTGCCGCGACTTCGCCTTCCAGGAAGACGCCCAGGCAGAGCTGAACCGAGACCCCAGCGACCCCCACCGGCTGGACGAGGACCAAGGGCCGGACGACGGCATCGCCTGCGAGACCCTGCCCCACAGAAGCACCACCAGCACGCCGACGCCCACGCCTTTGCCCACCCGCGGCGTCCAGGGCGGCATCGGCGGCAGCACCGGCCCCGCCGACTTCGAGCGGACCCTGGGCACGGCCCTGGCCTGCACCTCCCTCGCTGCGGCAGCTGCTTACGCGGCCCGGCGACACCGAGGCGCCGACCTACACAGACACTGACCGGCCACCGCAGAGACCTTCACCGACGCGAGCCGCCCCTCACCGTCGCCAAGCGTCCGGGACGAGGTTCCCCAGGGGGACTGTAAAACGATCGGTGTAACTCCTGATCAAGGAAGATGCATCGATGACCAGCGACAACGTGACCGAGGCCGAGTCCGTCGAGGCCGCT
>NZ_JBFAKW010000268.1:0-2385 GCF_040655955.1 Streptomyces sp. NPDC050263
GGTATTTAGGGGCCGTCAAGAATCAACACGTTGCATCACGGTCCCTCTGTCGTTGTTGTGGTATGCCCATACCGAGCGAGGTTCGTGACCAACTCGCCCTGAGAATCAAGGTGTTGTTCCCTCATGTGAATGAGCGGCAGCAGCGGCTGGCGCCGGCCGCCGAGGCCCGGCTGCTGGGGCACGCAGGCGTCCGGGCCGTCGCGCATGCAGCAGGGGTGAGCGAGACGACGGTACGGAAGGGCGTCTTCGAGCCGGAGGGCGGCGTCAGAGCCAGGACGCCGGCAGGGACGCCCTGAGCCATCTCCGGGAGCTGGGCGAACTCCCCGCCGAGGTGGATGCCGGCGACCTCGCCCAACTGATGATCGCCGCGGTGGACGGCCTTCAGTTGCTCTGGCAGTACGACAAGAGCATCGACATGACGCGCGGCCTCAGGGCTCTCGGGACCCTATGGGCACTCGCCGGCGAGGGTGCCGGCAGCACCGGCCGGTGACCCTGGCGGCAGACCCCGGGACGAGGCCGAACCCGCCCGTTCGGCACTCGCGTCGGCCGGCCCGCACCATTGTGATCGAGTCACAGTGACCAGTCGTGACCCGTCTAGGCTGTGGCCATGACCGATCGCCGTGCCCGAGTCGCGACCCTGGCCGAGGTGGCCGAGGTGATCATCGCCCGGAGACTCACGTTGCCGAAGGCCGCGTTGGCGACGATGCGGGCGGAGATCCCGGGCTACGCGGCGATCACCGACGAGGCCTTGCTGGACGACGTGGTCGCCCATGTGCGCAAGGGCAATGACGCACTCGGTCTCAGCCTGGCAGGCGCCCGGCCCGCCACCGACGAGGACGTGGCGTTCGTCCGCCTGCACGCGGCCCGCCGGGCCCGGCTCGGCGTCTCACTCGTCGACTTCATGCACGGGGTGCGCATCGCCCACCGCACGATGTGGGAGGCGATCGCCGACTGGGCCGCGAACGACTCGGGGAGAGGCGACTGCGCGCTCGAAGCGGCCGGCCTGGTCATGGAGTTCTTCAACCGGGCCAGCACCGTCGCCGCGCAGGCCTATCTGGACGCGGAGCAACTGCTGGCCGTGGAAGGCGACCGGGTGCGCCGGGACCTGCTCGAAGATCTGCTGGCGGGCCGCGAGCCCGCACCGGGCCCACGCCTCACTGCGGCGACGAAGGCCGGGCTCGGCCCCGGCACGCCGTGCGCCGTGGTCACCGCCGTACCGGTGGCTCCGCTCTCCGACGAGTACGGGCTCCGCTCCGCCGCAGCACTCCTGGGACGGGCGGTCGGCGAACCGGCCCGGCTGCTGACAGTTCTGCGGCAGGACGAGATCGTGATCGTGCGCGCCCTCCGCGGCACCGCCGGGGAGCTGCCGACGGAGCCGGTGAGATCCGCCTGGCGGGCCCTCGCCGAGCAGGGAGTACCGCTGGCGATCGGGATCAGCACCCGCCACGCCGGCGTCGCCGACCTCGCCACGGCCTACCGCGAAGCCGTGACGCTGATGGGCACGCTGTCCCGGAACGGCGGTGTCGCCGCCCTGTCCGAGCTGCGCGTCCTCGACTATCTGACGCTGCGCGCGGACGAGACCGTAGCGAGGATCGTCCCCGCCCGGATGCGGGAGTTCGTGACCGAGGACGCACGTGCAGGAGGCTCGCTCCTCAGGACCGTGGAGTGCTTCGCGAGCAACGACCTGAACGTGAAGGCCGCGGCTCGGGAACTCGGGGTCCACATCAACACCGCGCACCACCGGCTGGCCCGCGTCGAGGAGCGCACGGGATGCGAACTCCGCCGACTCGCCGATCTCCAGGAACTGTTGATCGCGATCAGGCTGTTCGCCGGCGGCGGCCCTGCCCTGTGATCCGATCACAACCGAACGCATCCATCATTGGGTGCCCCACCCGATGACCCGTGGCACCCGGACTCCCTAGCCTTTCGTCGTCGAACCCGCACACCGACGAACGGGAACCACACGAGATGACCGATCACACCCCAGCGCCCACGTCCGTGTGCCAGGCTTTCCAGCGCACGGCGGCCGTCGATCCGGACGCGATCGCACTGCGCACCGTGGGCGGGAGCCGCACCCTCAGCTGGCGTGAACTCGCCGACGAGGTACGCGTGTTGGCAGCCGGTCTGGCCGGTCTCGGGATCCGCCACGGGGACACGGTCGCGCTGATGATGTCCAACCGGACGGAGTTCTATCCCGTGGACCTCGCGGTCCAGCATCTGGGCGCCACACCCTTCTCCGTATACAACACGCTCGCGCCGGTGCAGCTCGCCCATGTCCTGCGGAACTCGGGAAGCGGGACCGTGGTGTGCGAGGCGCGGTATCAGGACACCGACCGCGGCTGCGGTGTCCCCGTCGAGCACGTCAACGTGGAGGACGACGACCCG
>NZ_JBFAKW010000269.1:0-2367 GCF_040655955.1 Streptomyces sp. NPDC050263
CTGTACGGCCCCTGGCCCGACGACAAGGGCTTCCTCGGCAAGACGAAGGACGCCACGACGGGCCTGACCCACATCGGCGCCCGCGAATACGACCCAGGCATCGGCCAGTTCATCAGCGTCGACCCGATCCTGGACTCCAGCGACCCTCAAACCATCAACGGCTACAGCTACTCCGCCAACAACCCCGTCACTTCTAGCGACCCCACCGGAACTATCAGAATGGAACAGGACGGGAACCAGTGCAGTGGTGGTTGGAAGGAGTGTGGTCCGGGGGGCTCGAGTCTCGGCGGCGGTAACTCGTCCGGGGGCGGAACGGCGAGCGGTGGGGACTCCTCCGAGGAAGCGCCGGCCGTCGACCCGTGCAGTTACTGGAAATGCGACAGCAACGGAAATCTGCCGGTGGGGGACGGAACCGGGGCCGGTAATATCTGCAACGTTTCTGTGAGTAGCGGATGCGATACGGAATTCCGCGAGCGCGTCGCGCGCGATTATGCCGAAATGACGGTACTCGACGACTACTGGAACTGTACATTCCATCACGACGAGCAGGCATGCGACGTTGCAGGAAGCGCGTTCTCTTCGGGCGGCGGAACATGGGCCGGAAGCATCTTCGTCGCAATGTCAAGCAGGCTTCAGGAACGACTTCTCAACCGTGCCGAGGCGAGCGCCGCGAATGCGGCGAATCGAGCCGCGATCGACCGGGCCATCGCGAATAGTATATTGGGTAAGCGTAGGGCTGGCCTGGCTGGTGTACTGAGGGTTGGTCAAGGTGATCCGCAGTCTCTGTTGTCCATCAGTGGAAGACAGGGTACTCGTAAAGGTGTTGTCCCTGATGTTGGCGCCGAGGGTAACCCTGCCCGCTACAAGGCGACGGCTACCGGAAATAATAAGCGCGAAGACGACACCGAGTACAAGATGCTGACGTACATCGCTAATCAACTCGGAAAGTCGTCGAATGTGAAAGGCAGTCTGACGTTGCATTCGACACAGCCGGCCTGTTTCTCCTGCACTTCAGTGATTGGCCAGTTTGCTCAGGAGTTTCCGAATATCCGCATAAACTACACTTCTGGGCAATAGGGTAGAATCTCCAAGTGGGTGCCGATGGCGTGCCGAAATATCGGTTCGCCATCGGCGGTTTCTGTATCGTGAGGGAGTCGCAATGGGAGTAGAGTCGTGGACGCCCGTGCATCAGGCCGTCGAGACTGGCGACTACGAGGAGCTCGCTGTCCTGCTCGACTCGGGAGCGGACCCAAATGAGGTTTGCTTTGAAATGACACTGCTTGCACATGCTGTCGAACTCGAAGGTGATTCGACACTCCAGACTGGGTGTCGTTTGCACGCTGCGCTTACGGCCATCGTGCTTTCCTATGGTGCCGATCCGACGCTGGTTTCGCGTGGCGGACAGACGCCCTTGGAAATTGCAGAAGAGTATAATCACGAGCCAGCTAAGCGTCTGATTTCCTCATTCCTGGATCTGTATACGGGTTCGTCGAATTAGGGTGATGATCCTAGTGTCTCCCGATCCTGATACTGTTACCTCGAGTTGTTCTTGACGAGTTTCTTCACACAGGTCTGGACGCGCCTTCGTAGCTGGCAGGAGACGGCGTGCGGGTATTCCGTCAGCCACGCCTTCCCGTTCGGGGTGGTGTGCGTAAGCGATGTCCCGTTAGTGCGGTCGCGGACGGCCCCAGCCATGTCAGGTGGTTGGGCTCTTCCATAGGTGGCGCTCGTCGAGGGTCCCGAAGCGGATGTCTCCGCGATCAAGGTCGACGAGGATGGGCCAGCAGTCCAGCAGCTGTTGTCTCGGGTCACGCGAGGCGAGGTACTGCGCGGAGTTGTAGGGCACGATCAGAAGCCCGTAGCTCTCGCGGACTCGCTCTGCGTCGATCGCAAGGGGCGGCTCGTCATCGCGCTGGCTGCGCGCCAGAAACGCCACGGCGAGTTGCAGGGCTTCTTCCTGCTCCATCATGCCTCTCCAGTCCGTTGGCTCAACGATGCGCACCCTAACCATCCTGGGATGATCTTCAGGTGGCTGGTGTGATCACGGCGTCGGAGCCGTCCTGGATAGCCCTGTCCTCCGGGCTGAGCTCACGTCAGTTACGCAAGCTGATTACCGCGTTGCGGCGGGAGGGAGCGGATCCGGTGCGCAAGGGCCGGCCGTGGAGCCTGCCGCTGGAGGACCGGGTGCTGCTGGTCGCCGCGTACTGGCGGACCGAACCTCACGCTGCGGCAGTTGGCTCCGCTGTTCGGGATCTCGAAGTCCGCGGCCGACCGGCGATCAGCGACCCGACCACTCTGGGCGGCACCGGCTCCGCTGAAACCCAGTGCTTCGCCTACGACGGCCACCGGCGCATGATCGAGGCCTGG
>NZ_JBFAKW010000270.1:0-2353 GCF_040655955.1 Streptomyces sp. NPDC050263
CCATGCGCTGGAAGACCGCCCTGAACGCCTTCGACATCACCTTCGACGGCCGACTCTCAGCAGCCCGTCAGTAGCCCCAACACCCTGGTTACACCACTCGTTTGACAGACCCCCCTGCGCCGCGCTCGTCCGCTGACGTTGCCGTCAACTACTGCCGTCACCCCACGCAGAAGCCCCGCCAGGACTCACCTGACGGGGCTTCAAATTTGCTACCTAAAATCAGTGCGACGGTTGTGGGATCGAGCGAAGAGGTTACGCCTCACTTCCCGCTGATCAGTCTTCATCGAGAAGACCAATGGCTTCCGGAAGCCCCAGAATTACCCTCCTGCGCTCCGGGTTCTCTTCCAGATCGGCGCACTCAAGAACCAGGGAAGTAACTTCCCGAAGCCCCTCTTCCGAGAGATCACGAAACAGGGCGGCAGCAGGTTCGAGAATGTCCGTCGCGATATCCGGATCAATATCTTCATCGTCCGTCAAGTCGATCGAGACGACGAGGCTTACGAATGCGCGAACCAGGACCTTTTTGACATCCATCAGGGCACGACCCTCACTCGAATGTTGGTGATCAGGAGGCCGCCGAGGACTTTTCGAGCCCGTGCGGCCTCAGCCGCAGTGGGGACTTCCCACCGGCCGCTGTAACCGTTCTGCTCAAGCGCCAGAGATTGATTCATGGCTTGTCGGTATGTCTTGTTGAAGGTTGTGACGCTCACCTTTCGGTCGATCATCACGCCGTTGGCCGCATCAAACCCATCGAATTTGATCTGAGACAGGCGATTCCCGCCAGCCTTGTAGTACTGCAACGCCGGGGCCACGCCAGCCCTGGAACCCGCCGCCCCAGCATCATAAGCCCGCGCTGCGGAACTCATATTTGCGTTCTCGTTGACCCAATCGACGCCGCCATCGCAGTTGTGAACGAGTACCGGCGTGGCCCCCGCCAGCACATAGTACGTGTGCGGGTGGGGGTGCTGTCACCTGCAACTTCGCTGGTCAGGCTGGTAGTTGATAGCAAAACGGTGTTCGTGCTTGTGCGCTGATATCCGTGGGTGTTGCCGTCAGCGTTGCCGTCAAACGGTGATTTACGGAAGCAGCGTGAAGGCCGGGATGTGCTTGGGCCGGATGACCGTGAAATGACGGTGGTCGAGGGTTGCGATGCGCTGAGCGCCGTGACGTTCGGCAACCGCGATCACGGAAGCGTCGACCGCTCCAAGAGGGAAGTCGGCGTACTGGTGGATGAGTTCGCCGACTCGGAGGAGGTCGTCGGTGGTGACGTTGTCGAGCTCGAAGTGGCCCTTGGCCACGTGCTCGATGAAGGCGCCCTCGATGTGCGGCCAGTGCTCCAGCTGCCAGCTGACTTCGGCCAGCACGGTGGAGGGAAGGATCTTGCGGCCTCGGAGCTGAGAGAAGAAGGTCACGCAGCGGGCGTGATGCTTGTCCTTGGCGTTGAAGAACGCCACGAGCGGGCCGGTGTCGAGAATGGTAGTGATCACCCGGCGGCACTCCCGCGCTGCTCGCCGCGGGCGCGGATGTATGCGTCGTGGTTCTCGGCGTAGTCAGCAGGAGCTTCGATGCTGCCTGCGAGGGCGAGGAAGCTGTCCGGGAGCAGGTCGCCTTCGTCGTCCGGTTCGGCATCGGCCTGCTCCTGCTGCTCGTCCGGACGCTGCGGGAGGGCGTCGGCGAGTTCCTCGTCCTGGCTGATGATCAGGCGCAGGCGTCGGGCCTGCTGCGGGCTGAGGTGCTCCAGCGCGTATCGCAGGTCTTCGAAGTCGTGTGCTGCCGTCATGGCTTCAGTCTGGCACGCACGCGCCCTGGCTGTCCTGGCTCTTTGACCTCCCGTTCCCGGTCCTGTCACCTGTGCTCGCGGGGATTGGGGGACCTTGGGCCGGGGTCCCGTCCGGTGTGGGGCCGGTCGTGTTCCGGGGGCCCGATCGCGCAGGGGAGGGGTCGGCAGGGTCTTGGACCGGTATCCTGTCCGGTGCTCCCTCCGGCGACCCGTTCGCCGGGCAGGCCGCCCTCGGGCGTCGATGCGGGGTCGGTGTGCTTGCCGGTCCGGCGGCACGGAGGCTGGGCTGGAAGGGGTCTGCCGACGACGGGCCGCCCGGGGGTATCGCTCCCCGCCGGGGGCGGGGAAGGCCGCCGCCCCCGGTGAGCCTGCGCGACGGACGTGAAGGGTCGGCCCCCTGGGCGGCCCTGTGTCTGCGATCCGGCCGTAGGACGGTCGTTGGCGACAACTTGCTGTGCGACGCGCAAGGACTCCACGCCCACGACTTGCTCCCGGCAGTGCCAGGTTGAGCCCCGCTCACGCCCGGGACCGGCAGCCCGCCGACACTCGGCACGAGCGTCGGCGGGCTGCCCG
>NZ_JBFAKW010000271.1:0-2349 GCF_040655955.1 Streptomyces sp. NPDC050263
CCCTGAACGCCTTCGACATCACCTTCGACGGCCGACTCTCAGCAGCCCGTCAGTAGCCCCAACACCCTGGTTACACCGCTCGTTTGACAGACCCGCCGCCGGCCGCGAGAGTTCACAAAACCATCGAGGACCGGCTGCGTGAGCACAACCGCAGGGTGCGGATTCCGCCCGGCCTGCTGCGCAGGCTGTACGGTTTGGAAGAGCGCATCGTCGCCGACGAGAGCACTCTGGCGACCGACCTCGCCTCCCGTGCCGTCCGCCGTGCACTGAAGCAGGCCGCCGTCGCACCGAGCGACATCGACCTGCTGCTGTCAGCGCCGACGTCCTGGAACCCGCCAACGCCCACATGGTGGCCGCCGGTACCGGACTGAGCTGCCCGGTCTTCGGCATCTCCAACGCCTGCAACAGCGTCCTGAACGCCCTTGAGGTGGCTGACGCCTTCATCCGCGGCGGCCGCTACTGGCGCATCCTCCTCGCGTGCGGGGAAACACAGGTCGAGCTCACCTGCGGAACAGGCGCAACCGCTCCTCACCCACCCGAGCCCGAGCCTGCGGGTCAGTCACCCCAAGCCCTGGACGGGGTGCCAGGCACAGCACACCGACCTTGCCGATGTGCTGATTGGTCTGCACGCTCCTGGCTGCCGCCCCGACCTCCTCCAGCCGATACGTCTTCGACAGGGCCGGAACTACATGACCCATCGCGATGAGCCGGTTGGCCTCCCACTGCTCGTGGAAGTTCGCGCCGTGACTGCCGATGATCCGCTTCAGCCGCATCCATAGATACCGGTTGTCATAGGTATGGTCATACCCAGTGCTCGACCCGCAGGTAATGATGGTCCCCCCTCGTCTGGCCAGGAAGACAGACGCCGGGAAGGTCTTCGAACCGACGTGTTCAAACACGATGTGAGGGTCCTCGCCGACCAGTTCGCGGATCGCTCTCCCCATCTTTTTCCACCCCTCGGCACGCTGCAGGAGCATGTCATCTCCGCCGAGGATCTCGGCGCGGTTGATGACGGCATCGCAACCCAGTGACCTGAGCAGGCTCGCCTTTTCCTCAGAGTTCACCACACCGACCGGAATGCCGCCGCCGTTGCGTACCAGCTGGACGGCGTAGGAGCCCAGACCACCGGTCGCACCCCAGACCAGCACGATGTCCCCCTGCTTCATCCGCGCACCGCGCTCGCTGACCAGCATGCGATAAGCAGTGCTGGCACACAGCGGGTTGACCGCCGCTTCCTCCCAAGTCAGAGCCGGAGGCTTCGGCATCAGCTGGCTCGCCCGAACCAACGCGTAGTGAGCCAGACCGCCGAAGTTAGTCTCGAACCCCCACGCCTTCTGCCCCTGGCCCAGCATGCCGTCGCGATGCGTGTCGGGATCCTGTTCATCGACATAAGCCGGTGAGATGGAAACATGATCACCGACCTTCCATTTACGCACGGAAGATCCCGTACGGACGATGACGCCCGAAGCGTCGGAACCAACGATGTGGTATGGCAGATCGTGCCGCTCCTCCCACCCCCCGATCTTCCCCATCTCCTTGAGGAACTGGAAGGTGGGCAGCGGCTCGAACATCGCCGTCCAGACCGTGTTGTAGTTGATCGCACTCGCCATCACCGCGATCAAAGCCTCGTCTGGAGCAAGCTCGGGCATCGGCACGTTCTCGACGAACAGGGACTTGCGTACGTCCTTGTCCTCGACGCCCTCGAACATGTCGACATCGCTGGCTCGCACAGCTGCCGCCGGGAAGCTGGCCGGAAGAGGAAGCAACGCGAGATCCGCTGCATCCGCACCAGCGATGACTGCTTCGGACAGGGACGAATTCATAGTGACTCCGTTTCTCGTTCATATCTGGCGACTGTTCCAAGAGAAACGCTGATCCGTTGCTACGCAACCGCACATCACTGCGCAGCCCGCGCTGAGAAACACCGTCCCCCCTCACCGGCCGCCTCCGCCCAGAGCAGACTCGCCACCGTCCACGACGCGCCATGACCCCCTTGATTGCGGAGACAGCAACGGAATATGCCAAGGCCATACGACCCGGATCCGGCGACGGTCACCTTCAACACCGGTGCCCCGAGCGGGTGGGCGCACCCGGCGTCCAAATCCTTATGCACGCTCCGCCACACGAGCGATTTCTGTCCTGGCCCTGCCTGCCCTATTGCAGGTATGGATCACTGGCGATATCAGCAGTACCCTTCCCCGTCACGTTCATCGCGGTCCTGCAAAAGGGCCGCCGGCCTCCGGGTCCGGCATGACGGGGAGTGTCATGAATTAGGTGTGATCCTTCCCGAAGGAGTCATCTGATGAATGCGACGACAGGTCACCTGATTGAGGCCGCGGACCGCGTGTC
>NZ_JBFAKW010000272.1:0-2288 GCF_040655955.1 Streptomyces sp. NPDC050263
CCCGTCGGGCCCGAACGTGACACCGTTGGCGCCCCACAGCCGGTTGGGCGGGTTGAGCCTGTGCACGTCGAAGCGTTCGCTGGTCGGCCTCCGCAGGCCGGTGGCGTCGAAGCGGGTGGGGTGCGTCGGCACCTCCTGTGGCCGCGTTGCGGGGCGGGTCATCCGACGACGACCTCGTCCATGCCGCCCTCCTCGCGCCAGCGCCTGAGCAGTTCGTGGAAGGCGACAGGGCCGTCGCCGAAGGTCTCGCTGCGCTGCCTGGGCATGCCCTCGTTGTTGTAGTAGCCGGGCGTGCACTCGGCCTGGAACCTGTGCAGGCTGTGCGCCTTCTTGTGGATCGTGTCGACCCAGGCGGCCTCGGCGTCGACGCTCGGTTCGACGTGGCGGGCCTGGCGCTTGTGGGCCTCGGCGAGGACCGCGGCGACATGGACGGCCTGCTCGTCTAGGAGGTGGACGTAGTTCACGGAAGCGGCGTTCTGCACCGGGCCGAGCTGGAAGAGGTTGGGGAAGCCGTGGCTGTACAGGCCGTGCAGCGTCCGCGGACCGTCCTTCCACCGCTCGGCGAAGGTGACACCGTCCCGGCCGTGTACCGGGAGTTCGCCGGACAGGATCCCCGAGACACCCACCTCGAAACCGGTGGCGAGGACGACACAGTCGACCTCGTACTCGGTGCCGCCGACGACCAGCGCGTTCTCCGTGAAGCGCTGCACGCCACCGTGGTCGGCCGTGTCCACCAGGGTGACGTTCGGCCGGTTGAAGGTCTGTAAGTAGGTGTCGCTGAACGTGGGCCGCTTGCACATGTAGCGGTACCAGGGCTTCAGCGCCTCGGCCGTGGCCGGGTCGTCGACGAGGTCGTCCACGCGGGCCCGGAGTTCGTTCATCTTCTGGAAGTCGGCCAGTTCGCCGAGGCGTTCGCGCTCCTCGGCCGGGAGATGGGCGTAGCCGTCGCTCGGGACGAGGTTCTGCAACAGCCGGGCGCTCGCGGTCCAGCCGTCGTTCACCAGGTCCCGCTCCACCTGACCGCCGCTGACGAGTGAGAGGAAGTTGTCCCTGCGGCGCCGCGACCAGCCGGGGGTCAAGGACTGTGCCCAGGCGGGGTCGGTACGGCGGTTGGCGCGTACGTCGACCGAGGACGGGGTGCGCTGGAAGACGTACAACTCCTGTGCGTCACGGCCGAGATGGGGCACGATCTGGATGGCGGTCGCGCCGGTGCCGATGACGGCCACGCGTTTGTCGGCCAGCTTGTGGAGGCCCCCGTCCGCGTCACCACCGGTGTAGGCGTAGTCCCAGCGGCTGGTGTGGAACATGTGGCCCCGGAACGTCTCGATGCCGGGGATGCCGGGAAGCTTGGGCAGGCTGAGCGTGCCGCTGGACACCACGACATGGCGGGCCCGCATGAGGTCGCCGCGGTCGGTGGAGACGATCCACTCCGACTCGCCCTCGTCCCATCGCAGTTCGGTGGCACGGGTCCGGAAGCAGGCGTCGCGGTAGAGGTCGAAGTGCCGGCCGATGGCCCGGGCGTGCTGGCGGATCTCCTCGCCCGGCGCGTACCGCCACGTGGGGATGTGCCCGATCTCTTCGAGCAGCGGCAGGTAGACGTACGACTCGATGTCGCAGTGCACGCCCGGATAGCGGTTCCAATACCAGGTACCGCCGAAGTCGGCGGCCAGTTCGATCATCCGGATGTCCTGCACACCGGCCTGCCGCAGCCGGGCCCCGGCGAGCAGACCGCCGAAGCCACCGCCGATGACGGCCACTTCGACCCGGTCGTACAGTGGCCGGCGGGTCGACTCGGGGTCCGCGTACGGGTCTTGGGCGTACGTCTCCAACTCGCCGGTCATACGCCGGTACTGGCCGGTGCCGTCGGGGCGGATCCGGCGGTCGCGTTCGGCCCGGTAGCGGGCGCGCAGGGCGTCCGGGTCGAAATCGAGCCGGCCCTGTGCGGTGGGGGCGGGCGGCTGGTGGGGGGTGTCCATGGTGCCTCTTCGCTGTCAGTGGGGGTGGCTGTCAGAGGGTCGTGCCATCCGGCGCCCGGGGGCGCTGCTCGTCAGTGCTCGAGGGCTTGCGCCCGCAGAGCGGTCGCCACCGGCGCCGCCACGTGTGGGCGGGTGGGTGTCGAGGCCGAGGACCGCCGTGCCGGGGCCGCGGTGGGCGATGTCGAGGTGCACCACGGTCCTGTGGCTCTGGGGGAGTTCCCACCAGTGCTCGGCCGCCTCGATCTCGCTCACCTCGTACCGGCCCACGTTCATGTGGAGCGCGGTCGGGTGGGTGGTGCTGACCGTGCCGGC
>NZ_JBFAKW010000273.1:0-2275 GCF_040655955.1 Streptomyces sp. NPDC050263
GGCGCGATGCGTAGCGCAGGCTGGCGCGGATGAGGTGGACCACGCAGGTCTGCACGACGGTCTGGGGCCAGACGGTGTTCACCGCGTCGGGCAGGTAGCTCAGCCCGTCGCAGACCAGCATGAGCACGTCGCGGACGCCTCTGTTCTTCCTGAGTTCCGCAGCTGAGATGGCGCTCTAGTACACGAATATGGGGTTTGACCTGTGGGTATGCCTGAGTGCACGCCGGATCGGCGTGTGTCTAGGCGAGGGTGTTCGTGCAGGTCAGGCGGATGTGTCGGGTTCCAGGGCGATGATGCGCTTGGGCTCGGGGACGCCGAGCTTGGCGAGGATCGCGCGCTGGGCGGGGCTGGTCTCGGTGCGCTGGCGGAAGGTTCCGGCGGGGCCGGCGAAGGTGCCGACGTGGATGCGCTCGAGTTCCTCGCGCAGGTTGATCCAGGTCTCGTCGCAGGTGGTCTCGGCGATGCGGATCAGGAGCAACGCGAGCCAGCAGAGCAGGACATGGGCGCGTATGCGGTCTTCCTTGCGGTGGTAGACGGGCCGCAGATCGATGATCGTCTTCATGTCTCGCCAGCCGCGTTCCACTTCTAGGAGCTGCTTGTAGCCGGTCGCGATGTCCTCGGCCGACAGGTGCGGGTCGCTGCAGCGCAGGAGGAACTTCCCGTCCAGGCGCTCCTCGGCCTTGATCGCGGCCTTGTCGATCCGCAGCAGCCCGCCGGGGGTGGTGCGCAGGAAGCGGTTCAGGCCGGGCTTGGTGGACAGCCGTCCGCGGAGTTCGGCGCGCTTGGTCGCGCTCAGCTTGTCGGTGTTCGCGATCGCCTCGCCGAGCTGAGCGAGGAGGTCGGAGCGGATCGCGGCGTCGCGCTTGGCCTGCTCGGGGTTGTGGCAGATCACGAACCGGTCGGCGGTGTCGTCGAGTTGGACCTGTTTGACCTGCATGTTGTCGGCGATGTGCGCGTATCGTCCCTGGCGGGACAGGGCGGCCTGGGCGGCGGGCGAGCCGGAGCGGATCTTCTCGCCGAGGATGTAGTGGCCGCCGGCTCGTTGCAGGAAGCGGCGGTTCTTCTCGGAGGCGAAGCCGCGGTCGGCGACCCAGACCACCCGGGTCAGCTTCCACTCCCGCAGGTCCTCGCGGACCTGGCGGATCAGGGCCTGGTCGCCGGTGTTGCCGGGCCAGGACCAGACGCGGATAGGGATGCCGGTGCGGGTGACCGCCATCCCGATGACGGCTTGTGGCAGGTCCGGGCCGTGGTCCTTGCTCTTGCCGTACGCGCGGAACGACTTCACGTTCTCCTCGCCGTCGCCGTCGCCGTCGCCGTCGCCGTCGCCGTCGCCGTCGGGCTGTGCGGCCGAGGCCGATGCCTGATCCAGGCGGCGGCCGTGTTCATCGCGGGCGGCGGGGACGTCGGGCTCTCCGGTCTCGAAGTAGGTGCTGGCGGTGTCGAAGAACAGCAAGTCGACTTCGAGGTTGAGGAGGTCGGCGACGGCCCAGTAGACCTCCTCGGCAAGCTGGTCCTCGATGGTCAACAGCCAGTCCATCGCCCGGTAGCAGGCGTCCTCGCCGGTGGAGGGCAGGCCGGGGATGTGGCTGTCATGCTCGATCCAGCGGGTCGCGGCGAGTTTCGAGCTGGGGGCCAGGGCCCGGTTGGCGACCAGCGCGAACAGGACCCGCTCGGCGGCCGGGTCCAGGCGGCGGCCCTTGAGGAGCTTCTTCATCACCTTGTCGATCCCGATGCGCTGCCACAGGCCGTCCAGGGCATGGGCGCCGCCCATCGGGCGGGAGGCCAGGAACGTCAACTCCGAGCCGGTGGTGGCCCGCAGGGCGGCGGCCGGGTCGAGGAGTTTGGTCAGCGAGGCGACCAGACGCTCGATGGCCGCGCGGTCCAGGCGGTCCTCGCGGCCGAAGCTGTGCAGGACCTGCGGGCGAGAGGTGCCGGTGGCGGCGTCCCACTCGTTGTGCGCGAGCTGCAAGTAGCGCACGGCCGAGCCGTCCTTGTTCTTCCGTGTCGTCGCCCGTACGTACATGGTTCCAGACCTTAACAGCATCACCACAGGTCAACGCAGGGTAGTCGCATGAAACGTGTTACTAGGTGATTCCGTCCGTTCCACCAGGCCGGAACCCCGTGGCCTGCGGCAATACCGTCATCCGTGTCCAGAACCCGCCATCAGCTGCGGAACGCAGGTTCTTGATCTCGGTCAGGACGGTCTGCCAGTACTTGGCGCCCTCGCCGCCGTTGCCGGCCCACAGTCCGAGGATCTCGCGGTAGCCGTCCGCGG
>NZ_JBFAKW010000274.1:0-2248 GCF_040655955.1 Streptomyces sp. NPDC050263
CCCCGTACGACAACGCCACTTCACCCGCGACCACCGCCACCGCATCAGGCAACTCCCGCACCCGCGCCTCGAACAGCCCCACCACACTGCCCTCCACACGGGCCGACACCGCGGAGGGAAGGGACAGCTTCCGCTCGACCTCCGTCAGGACGTCGAACCGGCTGAGCCGCAGCGCCGGTTCGGCGACCGCCGCGCTCAGCAGACGCGTCCAGCGGTCGCACATGGCCTGGACCGTCTCAGGGTCGTACAGGTCGTCGGCGTACTCGACGAACCCGTCGATGCCCCGCGGGGCACCGTCGTCCGCGTGCCGTTCGGACATCGAGAAGATCAGGTCGAGCTTGGACGTGGTCGTCGTGAGCTCGACGCTGCCGGTGTGCAGGCCGGGCGGGGCGAAGTCGACGCCGGGTGCGTTCTGGAGGACGAGCATCACCTGGAAGAGCGGGTGGTGGGCGAGCGAGCGCGCCGGGTTGAGCGCCTCGACGAGGTACTCGAAGGGCAGGTCCTGGTGGGCGTATGCGGCCAGCGCCACGTCCCGGACCCGGTCGAGGAGTTCGGTGAAGGTCGGGTCGCCGGAGGTGTCGGTACGAAAGACCAGGGTGTTGACGAAGTAGCCGATCAGGTCGTCCAGGGCCTCGTCCGTGCGGCCGGCGATGAGGCTCCCGACGGGGATGTCGTCCCCTGCGCCGAGCTTGTTCAGCAGAGCGGCGAGACCGGCCTGGAGCACCATGAACAGGCTGGTGCCCTCGGTACGAGCCAACTCCCTTAGATTCGCGTGCAGTTCGGCGTCCAACCGCACCCGGACGAAGCCGCCCCGGTGGGAGGCGACGGCGGGACGAGGCCGGTCGGTGGGCAGTTGGATCTGCTTCGGAAGCCCCTGCAGCGTGCTCGTCCAGTGCGCTGCCTGGCGGGCGAAGAGGCTGTCGGGGTCGGCGGCGTCGCCGAGCAGCCGGTGTTGCCACAGCGTGTAGTCGGCGTATTGGACCGGCAGTGGCGCCCAGTCCGGCTCCGCACCCCGGCAGCGCGCCGCGTAGGCGTCGGCGAGGTTGTGCGCCAGCGGGCCGAGGGACCAACCGTCTCCCGCGATGTGGTGCACGACCAGGAGAAGGACGTTCTCCTCCGGAGCCAGCGTGAACAGCTCCGCGTACAAGGAGAGGTCGACGGCCAGGTCGAAGGGACGGCTCAGCGCCTCCGCGAGGACGGCGTCCAGATCCGCCTCGGTCGCGTCGCGCACCCCCAGCGGCAGCCGGGCCTGCTCCGGGGCGAGGATCCTCTGGTGTGGAGTGCCGTCGATCTGGGGGTACAGCGTGCGCAGGCTCTCATGGCGGGCCAGGACGTCGGCGAGGGCCGCTTCCAGGGCGAGACGGTCGAGCGGTCCGGTCAGTCGCCAGGCGAGCGGGATGTTGTAGTTGGCGCTCGCGCCCTCCAACTGGTGCAGGAACCACAGCCGGCGCTGGGCGAACGACAGCGGGATCGGTTCGGGCCGGTCTTCGTACGGGGTGAGGGCGACGCGGGGCCGTCCGGCGCCCGCCAGACTCGCGGCCAGCCCGGCCGGTGTCGGGGCCTCGAACAGGGTGCGCAGCTCCAATTCCACGCCCAGAGTGGCCCGTACGCGGGCGACCAGCCGGGTGGCGAGCAGTGAGTGGCCGCCGAGGTCGAAGAAGCCGTCGTCCACCCCGGCCTCGGCGACCCCGAGGATCTCTGCGAACAGCTCGCACAGGATCTGCTCCTGCGGAGTGCGCGGGGCACGTCCCACACCCAGGCTGCCGCCCGCCTGGGGTTCGGGCAACGCCCGACGGTCCAGCTTGCCGTTGACGGTCAGCGGAAGCGCGTCCAGCGCGACGAACACGGCCGGGACCATGTACTCCGGGAGCCGCTCACGAAGATGCTCGCGCAGGACGGCGGAGTGCGCCGTGCCACCGGGTGCGGGCACGACGTAGGCGACGAGACGTGTGTCGTCGGTCCGGTCCTGCCGGGCGAGGACGGCGACGTCACCGACGTCGGGATGAGCCGCCAACGCGGCCTCGATCTCCCCGAGTTCGATCCGGAACCCGCGCACCTTGACCTGATCGTCGGCACGTCCGACGAACTCGAGGGCACCGCCGGTGTTCCGGCGTACGACGTCACCGGTCCGGTACATGCGGGAGCCGGGCGGACCGTAGGGATCGGCGACGAAACGGGAGGCCGACAGCGCCGGACGGTTCAGGTATCCCCGGGCGAGACCGGGCCCGGAGACGTACAACTCCCCTGC
>NZ_JBFAKW010000275.1:0-2147 GCF_040655955.1 Streptomyces sp. NPDC050263
CGCCGTGCCGGCTGGGCGAACGTTGCCTGCCGCGGCAGTGGCGACCGGCCGGACCCGCTGTGCCGGGATCGGCATCGGCCTGGCCGCGGCGATCAAGCTCACGCCCGCGCTCTTCATCGGCCTGCTGCTGATCACCGGCCGTCGGCGCGCGGCCGCCGTGGCCACGGCCGTGGCGGCCGCGGCCACCGGGCTCGCGGCGGTGGTCGCCCCGGACGCCTCGCGCTTCTACTGGACGCAGGCCATGTGGGACACGAACCGGGTGGGCCGGCTCGACTACGTCTCGAACCAGTCGCTCCAGGGCGTCCTGGCCCGGCTGGGCGTGGAGAGCCGGGCCGTCTGGGCGGTGCTGGTCCTGGTGGTGCTGTGCTGGTGGGCGTGGCGGGCCCGGCGGGCCGCGGCCGCGGGGGAGTGGCTCACCGCCTTCGCCCTCACCGGCCTCACCGCCTGCCTGGTCAGCCCGGTCACCTGGGTGCACCACCTGGTCTGGCTGCTGCCGTCGTTCGGCGTGCTGATCCGCGCGGGGCGCCCACGGGGCGCGGGCGCCCTGTACGCGGTGCTGTGCACCAGCGTGGTGTGGCTGTGGTTCGACGACGCGTCGGGCGTCGACGGCTTCCTCGGCAGCAACGTCTACACCTGGATCACGCTGGGCCTGCTGGTGTGGCTGCCGGTCGGTCAGCTTCCCGAGGGCCGGCGGACGACGAGCCGCAGCACCAGCGCCATGAAGGCCCCGCCCAGTGCGGCGGCGCCCGCGATGAGCGCCCCCGCCGACCAGTCGGGAGCGCCTGCGACGGAGACCGCGGCGGCCTTGGCGGGCACCGCCGCGGAGCTAGCACCGGGCTCCGCGGCCGGCTCCGCGGCCGTTTCCGGTCCTGGCTGGGGACGCGGGCGCGGGCGGGCCCGCAGCGCGTCCAGCGAGCCCACCGGATCGACCCGCCCGGCGGCCTCGAACCCCCAGTCCAGCAGGTCGCGCGCCTCCTCGTAGACGGCGTGGCCGCCGCCCGCCTGAGGGTTCATCACCGTCACGACGAGGGTGCGCCCGTCCCGCCGGGCGGCGGCGACCAGGGTGTTGCCGGCGTTGCTGGTGTAGCCGTTCTTGATCCCGATCAACCCCGGGTACGGCTCGACGCCGTCCGCCCCGGTCAGCAGCCGGTTGGTGTTCGCGATCTCGTACGACCCGCGCCCGTCGCCCGGGAACCAGGACTCCACGGTGGCGCAGTACCGCGCGAAGTCCGGGTTGCGCAGCCCCGCCCGCCCGAACACCGCGAGGTCGTAGGCCGACGACACCTGGCCCGGGGCGTCGTACCCGTCCGGGGACAGCACATGGGTGTCCAGGGCGCCCAGGGACCGGGCCTCGGCCTGCATCCGGGCGGCCGCGGCGTCCCAGCCGCCGCTGAGCGCCGCCAGGACGTGCACGGCGTCGTTGCCGGAGTTGAGGAACACCCCGCGCCACAGGTCGGCGACCTCGTACGTGCGCCCTTCGGCGACCCCGACGAGGCTGCTGCCGGGACCGATGCCCAGCAGTTCCTCCTCGCTCACCGTGTGCCGGATCCCGGCGGGCAGGACCGGCAGCACCGTGAGGGCGAACAGGGTCTTCAGAGTGCTGGCCGGGGGCAGCCTGCGGTGCGCGTTGGACGCGGCGAGCACCTCGCCGGTCTGCGCGTCGGCCACCAGCCAGGACAGCGCGGAGACGTCCGGGACGTCGGGGGCGTTCCGGTGGGACCGGACCAGTGTGCCGGAGCGGTACAGCAGCGACGGCCGCGGCACGGTCACCCGTGGCTCGGCCGTCTGCGGCCCGCCGGTTCCGCCGGGTGCTCCGGGTGCTCCGGGGTCGGCGCCGGCCGGGGCCACGGCAGCGGCCGGACCGAGGGCGAGGGCGCCCGCCACACAGAACGCGCAGGCCGTCACAGCGACCCGGGAAGAGAATCCGATCGTCATACGATCAACGTAGGAATGATCCGGGCCTTCCCCGTGCTGCCCGTGCCGGACGCGCACCCGTGAGCACCCGGATGCCGCACGCTCGGGATCCGTTCCGCATCGGTCCCCGTCCGTCGCGGACTAGGGGGCTTCTGATGGATCTCCGCGGCGTCGCGACGCCCGGCACGCACTCTCGCCGCACCGGGCGAAAGCCCTAGTAGCTCCGCTACGAG
>NZ_JBFAKW010000276.1:0-2147 GCF_040655955.1 Streptomyces sp. NPDC050263
CCGCGACGCTCCGCGTCGCCGTCATCAGATTCGCTTCACCCCCGGCCTGAAGGCCGGAGCACTGCGAATGAATCCCGGTAGCGGTACCCGAGTTCCGACGCAGGTCCCTGCCGTCTCCTTGACGGCCGACGGCAGGGACTTCGCCCGCACGCCCGCACCGGCTGCTCGGTCCTTCAATGCGCGGCGATCACCTGTTTCGCGGCGGTCGGCAGGTGCACCGTTAGCGTGAGCAGGCGGGTGACCTGGGTACTGGTGAGATTGTCGTCGCTGATCAGGCGCAGTGTCGCGGTGCCGTGCCGCCCGGGCAGGGGGTTTACAGCCATGCCTTCGTAGTTGTCCAGCAGCGGGTTGATCTGCGGGCCCGGGTTGGTCGCACCGCCCGTGGGGCAGGAGGTGACGTCGACCACCAGCTTCTTGGTGGCCAGCTTTCCCGCAGGCACGGTCGACAGGTTCGCGGTGCGTGAGACGTCCACGGGCCGACGGACGTCCGGGACGGCGTACACCTCGATCTTGTTGCCCACGCCCTCCTGCCACCAGCTTTCCAGGACCAGCAGTCCGGTCCTGCCGTATGCGGTGACCTCGGCGACGCGGTTTCCGGCGTCGACCTGGTAACCGATCTGCCGGTCCAGCCGGTACTTCCCGTGCCGGTCGGCGCGGTAGACGAGTATGCGCCGGTCGCGCGCCTCGCCGGAGGCCGGTGCGTCGCCGCTGAGAGCCCCTTCCATGGCCGCGTAGACGTACCTTCCGTCGGGCGAGACGGTGAGTCCTTCGAGGGTGGCGTTGAAGGACGCCTCGCCGTCCGGGGCCACGCGGAACCGGTCCGGCACCTCCAGACGGTCGCGTTCCACGCCGTCGCGGCCGAAGATCCGGATGGACGGCTCGGTCTCGGAGGAGACCAGGTAGTCGCCGCCCGGCAGCACGGTCAAGCCCTCACCGTCGAAGTTGTTCCCATAGGGCGTTCCGTCGGGCTGCCTCAGGACCAGCGTGCCGGTGGCCCGCGGGTCTTCCGGGTGAGTGAAGAACCACAGCCGGGCGGACGGGCTGTGATCCATCACGGAGGCCCAGGCCCGGTTTCGGGAGTCGTAGGCGAGTGCCGACAGGCCGCCGATGCCGACACCGTCGAGGGTCCGCTTGTCGAGCGCGTCGCTGTAGCCCGTCACATGGGCGTCGGGAGCGCATGCCCGGGCAGCGGACGGCGATGTGCCGGGCGTCTCGGTGGCGTACGCGGGTACGACCGCGCCACTCGCGGCGAGAACGAGAGCGGCGAGCGCGGCGGCGGACCGGCCGCGGGTGGGCATGTGGCGATGCACGGTACGGCGCCTCGGCATGGTTTCCTCCATGTTCGCTTTCACGTCTTCGCTGTTCGCTTTCACGTCTTCGTCGATCGCCTTGACGTCTTCGTCTATCGCTTTCACGTCTTCGTCGATCGAGCCGACGGTGACCACGGGGCGGAGCCCGGGCGAAGGCATCAGTAAGTGCCCCTCGCGCGCAGGAACCTGCTGAACACCGTGCGCCCCAGGAGCCGCCAGATGCGGTCGGAGACGAATCCCAGCACGCCGAAACAGAAGACGCCCAGGAAGATCTGGTCCGTGCGGAAGTAGGTGCGGGCATTCCACACCAGCCAGCCGATACCGCTGTTGGCGGCGAGCGCCTCGGAGGCGACGACGACGAGGTACGCGGTCGACAGCCCCAGTCGCATTCCGGTGAAGATGCCCGGCACCGTCGCCGGCACGATCACCTGCCACAGGGTCTGGCTGCGGCTGGCACCGAAGCAGCGCGCCGCGTCGATCTTGTCCCGCGACACTCCTGAGGCGGCCTCGGCCGTGGTGACGATCACGGTGAAGATGCAGGCCCAAGCGATGAGGTACACCTTCGACGTCTCGCCGATGCCGAACCAGAGCAGGAACAGCGACACCAGCGCCAGCGCCGGGACGGCGCGGAAGAAATGGATGTACGGATCCAGGACGGCGCGCACGATCCGTGAGGTGCCGGCCAGGACACCCAGCGGGATCGCGATCGCGCTGCCGAGCAGCCAGCCCTCGAGCACACGCCGCACGCTGATTCCGATGTTGCTCCAGAGCGAGCCGTCGGAGACCGCCTCGCGGGTGGCCTTCCAGACCGCGTCCGGAGTCGGGAACAGGGTCGGG
>NZ_JBFAKW010000277.1:0-2135 GCF_040655955.1 Streptomyces sp. NPDC050263
TACGTCCAGTACGAGGACTTCCGGCCGGCACACCGAGAGCACGCACCGGACGCCGCTCCTTGACGGGCAAACGTTGCCTGCCGCGGCACTAGCCCCGACGGGTGACGTTTCGGTCGGGCAGAAGAAGGCCCGTCGCACACGCCACGGGCCTGCCCGGGCAGGCCCGTGCTCGGGGCTGCGCCGCAGAGCGACGAGGGTCCCGAAGGACAATGGCCCCTTCCCGACGTGATCAGCGTTCAAGGAGGTCGCCGTCCCGTTCCGTGTGCATGGGGGCTGCCACCCTGCCGGGTAGGCGGCCCCCTCCGGAGCTCGTGCCCGACCCGCGCGAGCCTCGTCGGCTCGTGCTGGAGCACCGCGGCCCCGGTGCCGACATGGGGGATGGGACGGCCGCCCGCGAACACGCTGGCACCGCTCGCACCCCGCCGGTCCCCAGGCACGCCGACGGCACAGTCCGCCTCTGGGACCTGAACGAGCGGCGTGTGCGCCGCAAAGCACGCGCCCGCGACCTCAAGTCGGGTCACACCGACTGCTGGAAGCGCTACGCACCGCACATCCAGCCGCCGACGGAGTGCGGCTGGATGTGCGGTGAGGCCAGGTGCACACCCCTGCGTCAATCGAAGCGGAAACCGCGCACCGGCAGTACATCCTCAAACACTCCCGCGGGCGAAGCCTGACCTTGTCGTCCCGTCAACCGGGGCGCTCATCGGCCAAGGCTCCACGCCCGCATGACCCCGCCCCGCAATGCGATGAACCGCGAAGCCGCCATGACAGCCTCCGGGTTCCGGGACAGCCCGCCGCTCCGGTCGCGGAGCCCCGGCGCTCAGCCGCGCTGGGCGGCGTCGTAGACGGCCCGCGCGGTCTTGTCGAGCGTCGGCCCGTACATCGGGGTGCCGCCGTCGCCGTTGCCGTGGCTGTTGACCGAGACCACGGTGCCCTTGCCGGTGGCGGAGTCGAAGCCGGCGAGCCAGGGACCGCCGCTCGCGCCGCCGCCGAGGTCGCACGGGACGCGCTGCTCGTTCTCGGGGGCGCGCTGAGAGGTACCGGCGCAGTACAGGAGTTCCTCGCCCCGCTGGGGAGTGGTCGCCGGATAGCCGAAGGCGGTGACCCGTTCACCGGCCGGGCGGCCGAAGGCGATCTTCTGCGCCCCCACCGCGTCGGTGAGCCGCTTCCCGTTCGCCGGGGTGGCGACGACCATCGCCGCTACGTCATTGACGGTGTCCTGGGCCCAGGAGCGCGGTGTCATGGTGGCCTTGACGGCGTAGCGGCCGTACGGCGTCTTGCCCTTGGCGTAGCCGGGAACGAAGACGATGTCGCTGTAGGTGTTGACGGGCGAGGAGCCGAGGCGCGCGCAGTGAGCGGCGGTCATGATCACTGAGCGGTTGCCGCTGGTGACGGCGCTGGCCGTGCACCAGGTGTCCTGCCCCCTCGAGTCGACGAAGAAGAGCCGGCCGATGCTGGGGATGGCTTTGCCGGTCCAGGGCTTGCTGAGCGGTCCGGTCGGCCCCAGGTCGACGGCGCGGCTGACCTGCTTCATGCGCGCGGGCGTCCAGTACGAGATGGCGGCGGCCCGTTCCGCCGCCGTGTAGGTGACCGTACTGACCTGACCGGTTGCGGCGGCGGCCGCCGCGGGTAGGGCCGGGGCTGCCAGGGGGCCGGCCAGGGCCAGCAGGGCGGTGGCGAGACCGGAGACGGTTCGGCGCGTGCCTCGGGACGGGCTCGGCGGCATGGGGGGTGTCCTCTCGGATGGTCGGGATCGGGTCATCACCGGGAAGGATGCGATTCCGGCGAGCGGCGTGCATCCGCCGCCTGATCTTTCGTGGCAACGGCCACCTCGTCCAGGGGGATGTTCGTGCAGAGTCGCCCTGGCCTGGTCGCACTGCCCGGCCCGCGCCCGGTCCGCCTTGCGCCCGCGCCGGAGCCGGGAGGCGAGGACGCCGTCCGGGCGCTGTTCCGCAAGGATCTGACCCGCGAGCAGGTCTTGAACCGGCGCACCCGCGCCGCCCCCGACCGCCTGGTCGTGTTCGACCACATCGAACGGTGTGGCGAGGTGCCGGCGAGGCGCCTGTTCACCGGCCATCTCGTGACCCACGTGCAGGGCCTGCCTGGCCTAGGGGCTTCTGATGGATCTCCGCGGC
>NZ_JBFAKW010000278.1:0-2097 GCF_040655955.1 Streptomyces sp. NPDC050263
GCAGGCCCTGTGATGTAGGTGGTGGGCGTCCGGAGTCAGAGACTCTCGGCCACGACCGGATTGCGCAGCACGCCGATGCCCTCGATCTCCACCTCGACCTCGTCCCCGGGGCGGATCGGCCCGACACCGGCAGGAGTCCCGGTCATGATCGCGTCTCCGGGCAGCAGCGTCAGATGCCGGCTGAGGTAGCTGACCAGGTCGGGAACGGCGAGCAGCAGGTCGGCGGTGCTCGCCGCCTGCGTGACGGCGCCGTTCACACGGGTCGTCAGCCGCAGTGCCGACGGGTCGAGTCCGGTCGCGATGACCGGCCCGAGGGGAGCGAACGTGTCCTGTCCCTTGCCGATCAGCAGTGTGCCGTATGCGCTTTCCTTACGCTGCACGATGCGGTCGCTGACGTCATTGCCGCACGTATAGCCGAGGATGTACTCATGGGCCTCGGAAGGCTTCACATGGCGGGCTCTCTTTCCGATGACGACGACCAACTCGCCTTCGAAATGGACCAGTTCGCCATCTGCCGGATAAACGATTGCCTCATCCGGTCCGATCACCGCGGTGCTCGGCTTCATGAAGCACACGGGGACTTCCGGAACCTCACGGTCGGTCTCGTCGACGTGTGAGGCGTAGTTATAGGCGAACCCGAAGATCCGGGGCGCCTCGAGCGGCGGGAGAACGACCACGTCGCCGACTTCGTCGATGCGCCCTGTAGGGGACAACCCGGTGAAGGGATCGCCCTCGAATCGCGCGATCCCGGAGTCATCCGCTTCGAATTCCCCGTAGTGACGCACACCGTCGACGGCATACCTGACGATCCGCACGGACACCTCCGCAACTAGGCAGCCGACAACGACTGCACGGCCCATCCAGCAATGCTAACGTTAGCACAAAGACGATGATCAACCCGATGCCGCCACCTCTCCGACCACGGAGCGCAACGCAAGTGCTATCGTTGGCATACGGAAAGTGACGGCAGCGGGATCAGCCAGCTCGAGGGGGCCCTTACGTGATCACGACCAGGGACATCGCCGAACGCCTCGGAATCTCCGTCTCGACGGTCGGCCGGGCCCTCTCCGACGATCCCCGCATCAGCGAGGAGACCAAGTTCCGGGTCCGCCAGGCCGCTTCCGAGATGGGGTACGTCGGCAACCGCGCGGCCCGGATGATGCGCGGAGCGTCCAGCAACGTGGTCGCACTGGTGATCCCGGACATCCGCAACAGCTTCTACTCGACGATCGCGCACGAGCTGTCCAAGAACATGGAGGCCGAGGGCTTCCAGCTGATGCTCTCGGAGACCGACGACGACCGGACGATGGAGCTGCGCCACCTGCGGGAGCTGTCCGCGAACCGTGTGGCCGGCGTCATCATCGTGCCCACCGCACGCCCACACAGCGAGTCGGTCAAGCTCCTGCGCGGCCTGCCGCACCTCCAGTTGCTGCGCCACCATCCGTCGCTCGGTTCCCAGTGGTTCGGTGTGGACGACCACGAGGCCCTGCGTCAGGCCACGGCGCATCTGGTGGCGCTGGGCCACACGCGCATCGCGTATCTGGGCGGACCCGAGGAGCTGCCCACCGGCGCGGAGCGTCTGCGCGGCTTTCGCAGCGCCCTGGCCGAGGGCGGATTGCCGGCCGACGGCGGGCGTACGGAGCTGGGCCCGCCGTCGTCGGTGAACCACGGCCGCCAGGCGGTGCGCCGGCTGCTGACGGGCCCGGAGGCGCCCACCGCTCTGGTACTGGGATCGATCCAGCTCACTCGGGGGGTCCTGGAGGAGTTGTCCGAGCAGGGCGTGAAGGTGCCCGGGGAACTGTCCGTGGTCGGTTTCGGGGACGAGCCCGGGTTCTCCTGGTGGGGTCCCGGACTCACCACGATCGGCCTGCCGATCCAGGAGATGGCCACCGGCTGCGCGCTCTGGCTGATGCGTCGGCTCAAGACCAAGCCGGACCATGCCGGCCCGTACACCTCGGTCTCCCCCGGGTCGCTGGTATTGCGCGGCAGCACGGCGCCCTCCGACGGAAAGGCTCCGTCAGGGTCCGTCTGAGCCAGGGACGGTCCCACCCGCACGACGGTGCCGCACGCACGAAGGCGCCCGGAGCTCGTGCTCCG
>NZ_JBFAKW010000279.1:0-2031 GCF_040655955.1 Streptomyces sp. NPDC050263
GGACGCTTCCTTTGTACTCACCCGAGACACTCTCAGGCTTTCCTCCGGGCAGTTTCCCTTCGGTCTTGCGTTTCCGACTCTATCAGATCCTTTTCTTGATCCGATTCCCTGCCGGCGGGATTGCCTTGGGCTTTGGGCTTTCGCCTGTCGGCCTTTCGACATTCACTACGTTAGCCGATTCCCTCCGCAACTCATAATCGAGTTCCGCCGAGTTCGAATTCGGGCATGCAGGCACGCCAAATTCGCTCCCATTGTAGGGGCGTCGTAGGTAGTGGGTTGGCCGCTTCCGACTGCTGGCGATTGCCGTACCCGGTTCAAGCGGCTCGGGCTACGTTACGCGCAGGCCAACAGCGAGTCAACTTCGGCGGCTCCTGGGGGCATGGGCCCGATAAGGGCTCACCGTCGGGTCGTCGGCGACCCAGTACCGCCAGGGGTGGACGGCGCCGTCGCCGGAGACGCCTGTGCGCGGGCCGCTGCGTACCTGGTCGGAGCGGACCGGGGTGCCGGCGAGGATCTTCAAGGGGGTGTCTCCGGTGGCGCAGGCGTCGGTGCCGTCGAGGGCCCGGTCCACGTCCAGTGCGGTGGCCAGGCGGGCGGGGCCTTTGGCCAGTTCCATGTCATCTCGGGCCGAGAGTCGACGTTTGCGAGCCGCCTCGGCGCCCTCGACGATCTCGCCGGCCCGCAGCAGGACGGCGCTCGCGCTGCCGTCCGGGCCGCAGACGAGGTTCATGCAGTGCCACATGCCGTAGGTGAAGTAGACGTACACGTGTCCGGGCGGGCCGAACATCACGCTGTTGCGGGCCGTGGGGCCGCGATAGGCGTGGGATCCGGGGTCGTTCGGGCCGTCGTAGGCCTCGACCTCCGTGAGGCGCAGGGTGATCGGACCCTCGGGGGTCGTGCGGACGAGGAGGCGGCCGAGGAGGTCGGGGGCCACTGCCAGGACAGGGCGGTCGAAGAAGGTCCTGGGGAGGGGCGTACGGTCGGGGGTCGCGATCATGCCCGCCGAGCGTAGTGCAGACAGGTGGCGCTGGCGGGCGGGTGCGTCGGGGTGGTCAGCGGGCGCTCGGCTTGCCAGGGTGTGGGACGCGGAACCGGCCACGTCCGGATCGCGTTTGTAGGGATCGAGGGATCCCGTCCGAAGGTCGTAGTCAGAGGGAGAGTCATGGCGTTCAAGAAGCTGCTCGCGAGTCTGGGGGCCGGCGGGGCTTCGGTCGAGACGGTGCTGACCGAGGTCAACGTCGTTCCGGGCGGTGTCGTCCAGGGTGAGGTGCGGATCCAGGGCGGATCCGTGAACCAGCAGATCGAGGGGCTGTCGGTCGGGCTGCAGGCCAAGGTCGAGGTCGAGAACGGCGACCAGGAGTACAAGCAGGACATCGAGTTCACGAAGCTGCGGCTCGGGGGCGCCTTCGAGATCCAGGCCGGTGCCGTGCACGCGGTGCCGTTCGGGCTCGAGATCCCGTGGGAGACGCCGGTCACGACGATCGACGGTCAGACGCTGCGCGGCATGCACATCGGTGTGACCACGGAGCTGGAGATCGCCCGCGCCGTGGACTCCGGTGACCTGGACCCGATCAACGTGCACCCGCTGCCGGCGCAGAAAGCCATCCTGGACGCCTTCATCCAGCTGGGCTTCCGTTTCAAGAACGCGGACCTCGAGCGCGGTCACATCCGGGGTACGCGGCAGAAGCTGCCGTTCTACCAGGAGATCGAGTTCTTCCCGCCGACGCAGTACCGGGGTCTGAACCAGGTCGAGCTGAGCTTCGTGGCCGACGAGCACGCGATGGACGTCGTGCTGGAGATGGACAAGAAGCCGGGGCTGTTCAGCGAGGGCAGTGACACCTTCCGCTCGTTCCAGGTGGGTCTGCACGACTACCAGCAGACCGACTGGGCGGCGTACCTCAACCAGTGGCTGTCCGAGGTCGGCAGCAAGCGCAACTGGTTCTGAGCCACAAGGTCTGAGACACGCAGAGGGGCCCGGGGCGGCGGTGGGGGGCCCCGGCCCCCCAGGGCGGGGTTGGGGGGGTTGCCCGC
>NZ_JBFAKW010000280.1:0-2010 GCF_040655955.1 Streptomyces sp. NPDC050263
CCCGGACAGAGTGCCGGACACGCGCCGCCCGGCACAGCACCCGGACGACGCGTCACATCACAACAGGGCAAACATTCCCTGCTACGGCACTAGAGCCGCTAAGGCCTGTTGCGAAAGTGGAGCGGTCGACCGGAGGGCGGGCCACGCGGCAGGCGTCGCTTCGTATCAGGCTCTGGAGGGCCGCTGTCCCTGGGAGCCGTCGGCCGCGAGCGGAAGACTGCGTAGCGACAGTGTGCTCGGCGTCGGCAGTGTTCCGTGGGCCGCCTCGGCGCGGAACGACTGGAGCAGGTACGCCACCAGACGCCGGGACGCCGCACGGTCACCCGGCAGTGCGGTGACCAGACCGCAGTGGGACAACAGGGCCACGGCAAGGTCGGAGGGGTGGAAGTCGGCCCGCAACGCGCCCGCCGCCTGAGCCCTGCGGACCAGGGTCATGAAGTCCCGCTCGGCCTGTTCCCGTTCCCGCGCGTGTTCTCGGGTGCTGTTCGGAAAGGCCGCGACGAACGCGGCCGGGAAGCCCCGTTCCTCCCGTTGCAGTTCGCAGACCGTCTCGACCAGCCGCTGGAAGCCCTGCCACGGATCGGGGGCGGCCAGCGCCTCGTTGAGCGCCCGGGCACAGGTGTCCATCTGGTGCGCGAACGCGGCCCGCACCAGGGCGTCCCGCGTCGGGAAACGCCGGTACAGCGTCGCCACGCCGACCCCCGCCCGTCGAGCCACGGTCGCCATGGGCGCGTCGATGCCGTGCTCGGCGAAGACCACGCGGGCAGCCGCGAGGATGCGCCGCCGGTTGCGCCGTGCGTCCGCCCGCAGACTGTCCTGCCCCGCGATCCGAGAGGATTCCCCCACCGCTGTCTCTCACCTCCGGTCAAGTGGACGATCTCGTCCGATTGCCAGCCTACGCTCGGCGCCACGATCCCCCACACGGCCACTGGTGGCGAAGGTGAGAACGCGACGATGGACGACCGCACGATGAAAGCCGTACTGTTCGACCGCTTCGGCGGCCCTGAGGTGCTGTATGTGGCCCGGGTGCCACGTCCCGGACCGGCACCCGGCGAGGTCCTCGTGCGCGTGCGCGCGTTCAGCGTGAACGGCGGCGAACTGGCGGCCCGTTCCGGTCAGGCCCGCCTCATCACCGGCCGGAAGTTCCCGCAGCGCGTCGGGCTGGACTTCACCGGCGAGGTCGCCGCACTCGGCACCGGCGCGACCGGCGTAGCGGTCGGCGACCAGGTGTGGGGCGTCCTGGGCCGCAGCTCCGGATTCGGCAGCGCTGCCGAGTACGTGACGGTACGGCCCGAGGGGCTCGGCCGGGTCCCGGACGGGCTGGACCTCGTGGCCGCCGCCGCGCTGCCGGTGGCCACCACGGCCATCACGGCCCTCCGCGACAAGGCCGCACTGCGCCCCGGCGAACGGCTGCTCGTAAGGGGCGCGGCGGGCGGCGTCGGCAACGCCGCCGTCCAGCTCGGACAGGCGTACGGCGCCGAGGTCACGGCCCTGGCCCGCGCTGCCAACCTCGACTTTGTCCGGGGGCTCGGTGCCCACCACGCCGTCGACCACCGGGCCGTGTCCCCGGCGGAACTGGGACTGTTCGACGTGGTCCTCGACACGGCGGGCACCGACCTGCGTACCGTACGGCGGATGGTGAAGCCCGGCGGACGCATGGTCACCATCGCCTTCGACCTGACGCGGCCCGCCGCCTCGCTGGGCTACATCGCGGCCAGCGCCGTCCACGGACGCGGACGGGTGCGCTTCTTCAGCGGTAACCCCGAACGTGCGCTCTTCGACGACCTCGCCCGCCAGGTGACGGAGGGGAAGCTGCGGCCGGCGGTGGACACGGTCTTCCCGCTGGAAGAGACAGCGGCGGCACACCGGGCGCTGGAGGCGGGCGGAGTGCGGGGTAAGTACGTGGTCAGGGTCGCCTAGATGAATGAGTCCAAGGGATGTCCTGCGGACATAGGACGAGGGCGTCCAGTGTCGATGTGTGACGACCGACCTGGACACCCTCGCAACGGC
>NZ_JBFAKW010000281.1:0-1878 GCF_040655955.1 Streptomyces sp. NPDC050263
TACGTCCAGTACGAGGACTTCCGGCCGGCACACCGAGAGCACGCACCGGACGCCGCTCCTTGACGGGCAAACGTTGCCTGCCGCGGCACTAGTCGGGCCCGGTCCAGTCGAAGGTGATGTGCTTGCTGGACCTGCCTTCGCGGCTCCAAAGGAAGCCGTGGGCATCGGCGCGGTCCACCGTCGAGCGGCCCCAGGTCGCGACCTGGCCCGGACCGGTCTCCGCACCCGGCAGGTTGGTCGACTGGACGCGCGCACCCTCGGGGGTCGTGGGTCCAGTGAGCGCGACCGCGCTCGCCTCGATCCGGCCCGGTACCACGGCCCGCCAGCTCGCGAGGTCGTCGGCGACCTCGATCTCGATGGGGGCGAACTCCATGCCGCGCATTTCGGCGCCCATCATGCTCACCATCTCGGCGGGCCAACTGCCCGCCTGCCCACCGAAGATCATCTGAAGCGCCTCGCGCTGGGGGTCGTCGGCGCGCTCGTCGACGAAGACCGCGGCGTACGTGTCCGTGTGCTCGGCCCAGACGTTGCCGACGAACGAGCCCAGCATCAGCACGTTCAGGCCGTCCAGCCGTACGTCACCGTAACGGCCCTCGCGGATGTGCCAGGCCAGGATGCCGTCGCAATCGCCGTGGGTGGGAAGCTGTGCGAACGAGCAAGGGCAGGGCACGTTGCACTTGCAGGTGTCGAACCAGTCGCCCGCCGCGTGCCACCGGGGAACGGTCGCCGTCGTCGTCTCGGACATCTCTCTGCCTCCTCGTGACCGTGCCGGGACGTCGGTCTCGGGAGGACGGCAGAGCCCGGCAGAGCCCTCGGGAACCATCGCCGGCCCACGCCCAAGCCGTACGGGTATCCACCTCTATTGTCCCACCGCAGGGGTCACCCGGAGGAGGCGTCTTCCGCCTGCACGCGCTCCCGCGCGCACGCGCAGGTCCGCCGTGATGTGCTGGAGGTGTGCGCCTCGACAGGAAGGCCCTGGCACCCCCTCTGCGTCCGGCGAATCTGCTGTCGGCCCGGCAGCTTGCGTTCGCCTGGTCCATGATGGCGTCGATCGCCCTCCTCGCCTGGGTGCTGGTGGTCGACCAGGCCCGTGACATGGGGGTCGAGCCGGGAACCATGGGTATGGGCGTCCCGCTGTTCCTGCTGCTGTGGCTGGTCATGATGATCGCCATGATGTTCCCGTCGGTGGGCCCGGTGGCCCTCACCTGGGCGCGGGCTATCGGGCGCCGGTCGCCCACGGGAGCCGTGCGGGTGGCTCGTACCGCCCAGTTCGTCGGCGGGTACCTCCTGGCCTGGACGGCCTTCGGCCTGATCGCCTACGGGCTCCTCGCCGGCACCGGGGCCCTGGTGGACGAGCACCCGGGCGCCGGGCGCTGGATCGGCGCCGGGGCCTTCCTGGTCGCCGGGCTGTACCAGTTCGGCCCGTGGAAGGACCTCTGCCTGCGGCACTGCCGGAGCCCGATGGGCCAGCTCGTGCGTTACGCGGGCTTCCGGCCCCGGGCCCGCGATCTGCGGGTCGGGGCGCACCACGGGGCGTACTGCGTGGGCTGCTGCTGGGGGCTGATGGTCGTGCTTGTCCCGCTGGGCGTCATGAACGTCCTGGCGATGGCCGCGGTGGCCGTGGTGATCTTCGTGGAGAAGCTCTGGCGGCTGGGCCCCGTCTTCTCGCAAGTCGTCGGCGCCGCCTTCCTCGTACTCGCGGTACTGAGCCTCTTCCAGCCCTGGCTGCTGCCGGGCCTGATCCCGCCGCAGTCGCCCATGAAGGAGATGCTCCGCCCCTAGGCCCGGACTTCGCGGGTCACCGTTTCAGGTCTGTGGCCAGCGGGTCTGTCCGATGTCGGTGTCGAGGAGATCGAGGAGGTGGAGTTGAACGCCACG
>NZ_JBFAKW010000282.1:0-1876 GCF_040655955.1 Streptomyces sp. NPDC050263
TCGTACTGGACGTACTTGGGCTTTCGGCCGGTGCGGCGAGAGTGCGTGCCGGGCGTCGCGACGGGGCGAACGTTGCCTGCCGCGGCACTAGCCCTATCCGACCACCAGGAACCACCCGAAGTGACAGTGCGGTTGGGATGAACCGCCCGCCCGGGTGACGCGTCATGAACCTGTGAGAGGCGGTGCCGCGAAATGCCTGCGGATCGACCTCCGTGGGGCAACACTGGTTCCGAACGACTTATCACAACGGGGGGCGGCCATGAACGACGTTTCACGCCGCGAGACAGACACGACAACCACCTCACACGACACGCAAGAGCGGAAGTTCCCATCCATGTGCCAACACCAGCCACCGTGCCCGACAGCGACCTCGGCCGACCGGGAGTCCGCCCGTCTCACGGCGCACCACCCGGAGCAGGGCTGGAGCCTGCTGTGCAACGGCGTCCTGCTCTTCGAGGACACCGGTGAGCTCCTGCCGGACGGCCAGGTCATCGCCCCCCACCGGGTCGTGAGCGCCGCCTGAGCACCACCCGGACGGCGCGGGACCGCCGTCCGGAGACATGAGGGGCCGGCCGCAGACATCCCGCTGCGAACCGGCCCCGACGCATGTCCGGGGCCGCTCACTCCCCGTAGTCCCGTGGTCTCTGCGCGATGCGCCCGTCGGCGACGTCTTCCCACGGCAGCGCGTTTTCCGGAAGACTCCTGGAAGTTTCGGCGCGGCGTCCGGAACGCGGTGACGGAGGTGGGGAAGTGACGACGGAGGATGCGGCGCCCGTGTCGCGGGGCAAGGTCACGATCACGGAGATCGCCCGCCGGGCCGGCGTCTCGGTGCCGACCGTCTCCCGGGTGGTCAACGGCCGCTCCGACGTCTCGCCGGGGACCCGGGCCCGGGTCGAGGAGCTGCTGCGGCTGCACGGCTACCGCAAGCGCCCCGCCGCCTCCCCCGCCCGCGCCTCCCTGCTCGACCTGGTCTTCAACGACCTGGACAGCCCCTGGGCGGTGGAGATCATCCGAGGTGTCGAGGAGATCGCCCACGCGGCCGGTGTGGGCACGGTGGTGTCGGCGATCCACGGCCGCTCGGGCGACGCCCGCGAGTGGATGCGCAACCTGCGCTCCCGCGCCTCCGACGGCGTCATCCTGGTCACCTCGGCCCTGGAACCCACCCTGCACGAGCAGTTGCGCATCCTGGGCGTCCCGCTGGTGGTCGTCGACCCGATGGGCTCCCCCGCCGCCGACACCCCGACCATCGGCGCCGCCAACTGGGCGGGCGGCCTCGCGGCCACCGAGCATCTGCTGGCGCTGGGCCACCGCCGGATCGGCCTGATCGCGGGACCGCCCCGGCTGCTGTGCTCCCGCGCCCGCTTCGACGGCTACCGGGCCGCGCTGGAGTCGGCCGGCCTGGCCGTCGACGAGACCCTCGTCGTCCCCGGCGACTTCCACCCCGAGTCGGGCTTCACCGGCTGCACCGCCCTCCTCGACCTGCCCGAACCCCCGACCGCGGTGTTCGCCGCCAGCGACCAGATGGCGCTCGGCGCGATCGAGGCGCTGCGCCGGCGGGGCCTGCGGACGCCGGAGGACATGAGCGTGGTCGGTTTCGACGACCTTCCGGAAGTCCGCTGGTCGGCCCCGCCCCTGACCACCGTCCGCCAGCCCCTGGCCGACATGGGCAAACTCGCCGTCCGCACGATCCTGAGCCTGGCCCGCGGCGAGCGCCCCGACTCACCGCGGGTCGAACTGGGCACGGAACTGGTGGTGCGTTCGAGCACCGCGCCGCCACGCGCCGCTAGTGCCGCGGCAGGCAACGTTTGCCCGTCAAGGAGCGGCGTCCGGTGCGTGCTCTCGGCGTGCCGGCCGGAAGTCCTCGTACTGGACGTAC
>NZ_JBFAKW010000283.1:0-1872 GCF_040655955.1 Streptomyces sp. NPDC050263
GCCACCTCACCCACGGCATGCGCCTGAACTTCTCCGGCAAGCAGTTCGACGTCGTCGCCTACCACGTGGACGACGCCGGCCTGGTCGACATGGCCGAGGTCGAGCGGCTCGCCAAGGAGCACCGCCCGAAGGTGATCATCGCGGGCTGGTCGGCGTACCCCCGGCAGCTGGACTTCGCGGAGTTCCGCCGGATCGCGGACGAGGTCGAGGCCTTCCTGTGGGTCGACATGGCGCACTTCGCGGGTCTGGTCGCGGCCGGCCTCCACCCGAACCCGGTGGAGTACGCCGACGTCGTCACGTCCACCACCCACAAGACCCTGGGCGGTCCCCGCGGCGGAATCATCCTCGCGAAGAAGGAGTTCGCGAAGAAGCTGAACTCGTCGGTCTTCCCGGGCTTCCAGGGCGGCCCCCTGGAGCATGTGATCGCGGCCAAGGCGGTCTCCTTCAAGGTCGCCGCGAGCGAGGACTTCAAGGAGCGTCAGGCCCGCACGGTCGAGGGCGCGAAGATCCTCGCCGAGCGCCTGACCGCACCGGACGCCCGCGCGGCAGGGGTGAACGTGCTCTCCGGCGGCACCGACGTCCACCTCATCCTCGTCGACCTGCGCGACTCCGCACTCGACGGACAACAGGCCGAGGACCGCCTCCACGAGGTCGGCATCACCGTCAACCGCAACGCCGTCCCGAACGACCCCCGGCCGCCGATGGTCACCTCCGGCCTGCGCATCGGCACCCCCGCCCTCGCCACCCGCGGCTTCACCGCCGAGGACTTCGCCGAGGTCGCCGACGTCATCGCCCAGGCCCTCAAGCCGTCCTACGACGCCGACACGCTCAAAGCCCGGGTCACCGCCCTCGCCGACAAGCACCCCCTCTACCCCGGTCTGAACAAGTAGGTCCCTTTCCCGGGGCGCCGCGCACACTGTGAAGGGTGCGCGGCATCCCCGGGACCCCGCACCACCCCTGTTATTGAGGAGTCCCCGTGGCCATCTCGGTCTTCGACCTGTTCTCGATCGGCATCGGCCCCTCCAGCTCCCACACGGTCGGCCCGATGCGCGCGGCGGCCATGTTCGCGCGGCGGCTGGGCAAGGAGGGCCTGCTGGACTCCACGGCGTCGGTCCAGTGCGAGCTGTACGGCTCGCTCGGCGCGACCGGCCACGGGCACGGCACGCCGAAGGCGGTCCTGCTCGGCCTGGAGGGCTCCTCGCCACGCACGGTGGACGTGGAGGGCGCCGACGACAGGGTGGAGCAGATCAAGGCGACCGGCCGGCTGCGGCTGCTGGACGCGCACGAGATCCCGTTCTCCTTCGACGACGACCTGGTCCTGCACCGCCGCATGGCCCTCCCCTACCACGCCAACGGCATGACCGTCCGGGCGCTCGACGCCTCGGGGGCGGAGCTGCTGTCGAAGACGTACTACTCCGTCGGCGGCGGATTCGTCGTGGACGAGGACGCGGTCGGCGCGGACCGGATAAAGCTCGACGACACGGTCCTGAAGTACCCGTTCCGCACGGGCGACGAGCTGCTGCGCCTGACGAAGGAGACCGGTCTGTCGATCTCCTCGCTGATGCTGGAGAACGAGCACTCCTGGCGCACGGAGGACGAGATCCGGGCGGGTCTGCTGGAGATCTGGCAGGTGATGCAGCGGTGCGTGTCCCGAGGCATGTCCCGCGAGGGCATCCTGCCGGGCGGCCTCCGCGTCCGCCGACGCGCCGCCATGACGGCACGTCAACTCCGGGCGGAGGGCGACCCGTTGGCCCACTCGATGGAGTGGATCACGCTGTACGCGATGGCGGTGAACGAGGAGAACGCGGCGGGCGGCAGGGTCGTGACGGCCCCCACGAACGGCGCGGCCGGGATCATCCCGGCGGTCCTGCA
>NZ_JBFAKW010000284.1:0-1834 GCF_040655955.1 Streptomyces sp. NPDC050263
GACTCTGCTGCGCAATTCGTTCAGGCGGAGAGTCGGTAGCTGAGCCGTTCGAGTCTGCTGCTGCGGCGGGTCCGGTCGAGGGGGCCTGTGGTCCAGTGGGCGTCGAGTCTGACGATGTTGAGTGCGGTGGCGGAGAAGGCGTGCTGGAGGCGGACTTTCGGCAGGCCGCGGTAGCGGGCCTGGCGGATGCCGGTGATGTCGAGGGCCTGGTTGATGGTGCCCTCGACGCCGGCGCGGAGGGCGTACTTGTTCTTCCAGGTGTCGGTCTTTTGTTCGGCGCGGGCCCGGGCGAGGCTCTCGTGGAGTTCCTCGGGCCGCAGGCTGAGCATGCGGCGTCCGGGTTTCGAGGCGGTGCACTGCTGCTGGAAGGCGCACTCGCGGCAGGTCAGGACGCTGAAGGTGATCACGATGGCGTCCTTGCCGTGCTGCTTGACGGGGTTCCAATGGGAACTGGTCCGGCCGGCGGGGCAGCGGACCTGGCGAGTCTTCCAGTTGATGGTGAAGGCGGTCTTGTCGAAGCCGGCGGCGGCCTTGGCCTGCGTGGAGCGGTCCAGGAGGACCGGGGTGACCATCTGGACGCCCTGCTTCATGGCCTTGGTGATCAGGTCGGCCGACGGGTAGCCGGAGTCGAGGTAGTGCTCGGCCGGCTTCACCCCGTGTTCGGCGAGCTTGTGCTGGATCGGCGCGGTCGCCTTCACGTCCGGCACCGTCGCGTCCGTGGTGTGCACATCGGTGATCAGGTTCGGCATCACCCCTGTCCCGGCGTCCGTGCCGGTGCCGGTGCCGGGGCGTGCGGTGCAGGTTTCCGTGAGATGGATCTTGTAGCCGCACCAGAAGAGATCGTCACCCTTGGCCGCCCAGCGTGCGTCCGCGTCGTAGGGGGAGGCCAGGCGGAGTTGACCGGGCGGGACGCCGTCGTCGGCATCCCGCTTCTTGATCACCTGCCCTCCCCGGGCGTCGCTGCGGATGGTGCAGGTCTGCACCAGGACCTGCCGCAGCAGGGCCACGGCCTCGATCTCACGGACCCAGACCGGGGCGTCAGCAGCCCAGGCGGCCTGGCACAAGGCGAAGGCGTCCTGGCCGAAGACCTGGGCGAGGCGATCACGCCTGGCCTGCGAGGGAGGCATCTTCCAGCCGTCGATCCTGGGCCCGTACCGCTCGGCGAACTCCGTCACGTCGATCTGCCCGGCCAGCCAGACCGGCGCCGCGACCGCGAGCGCCTCCAGAGCCGCCCGCACACTCTCGCCGGCCAGCTCCAGGCGGTTCAAGTCCCGCACCGCGCTGATCACATGGGTGGAGTCGGTTCGCTGCTTGCCCCCGGCCGCCACCAGGCCGGCGTCCCTGCAGTGCTGAAGGAGCCGGTCGAAGACCACCCGTTCCATGCCGTTGTCCGCGAGCCGTGCCCTGAACCGGCACAGCACACTGGCGTCGAAACCGATGTCCGTCAGTTCCACCCCGAGCGCGTACTTCCAGTCGATCGCCCGCACCGCCATCGCCGCGGCCTGCCGGTCCGTCAGGTCCTCCGCGAACTGCAACACCGTCACCAGCGACAACGCCCCCGGCGACAATCCCGGCGCCCCGCGCACCCCGAACGCCTCCGCGAACGGCTCATCAGCGAAGACCTCCGCGAGGCGGTCCCGCACCCGTATCGCCAGGCTCCCCTTCGGGAACGCCGCCCGGGCCACCATCACGGTCTGCTCCGGGACCTCCGGCAGCCCCACCGGCCGCATCGACATGTCCTACCGCCTCCATGGCCGCACAACAGAAGAAGCGACCTCAGAAACGATCATCGCCGACCCGCCCTCACCCCCGCAGCGAATTGCGCAGCAGAGTC
>NZ_JBFAKW010000285.1:0-1814 GCF_040655955.1 Streptomyces sp. NPDC050263
CGTACTGGACGTACTTGGGCTTTCGGCCGGTGCGGCGAGAGTGCGTGCCGGGCGTCGCGACGGGGCGAACGTTGCCTGCCGCGGCACTAGCCTCACGTCGATCCGCGCGCAAGGCTGTCCTGGGCCGGTTTACGGCCCGCCTGTCGTGAGGAGGTTCGTCGTGAGCACGGTGATCGAGGAGCCCGGGGAGCCGGCGGCGCCCGGACCGGCCGGCGCGGGAGCGTTCCTCTCCGTGCGGGACCTGCACGTCGGCTTCTCCACGGAGGACGGCGTCGTCCGGGCCGTCGACGGACTCTCCTTCGACCTCGACCGCGGCCGCACCCTGGGCATCGTCGGCGAGTCGGGATCCGGCAAGTCCGTCACCAGCCTGACGATCCTCGGCCTGCACAACCCGATGTTCACCGAAGTCGAGGGCGAAATCCTGCTGGAGGGCCAGGAGCTGACCACGGCCCGGGAGGCGGAGCTGGAGCGGCTGCGCGGCAACAAGGTCGCGATGATCTTCCAGGACCCGCTGACCGCGCTGTCCCCGTACTCCACCGTGGGCCGGCAGATCGCCGAGCCGTACGTGAGACACCGGGGCGCCTCGAAGAAGGCCGCCTGGGCGCGGACCCTGGAGATGCTCGACAAGGTCGGCATCCCCAACCCCCGGGAACGGGCGAAGGACTACCCGCACCAGTTCTCCGGCGGTATGCGGCAGCGCGCGATGATCGCCATGGCGCTGGTCTGCGACCCGGACCTGCTGATCGCCGACGAGCCGACGACCGCGCTCGACGTCACGGTCCAGGCGCAGATCCTCGACCTGCTCAAGGACCTCCAGCGGGAGTCCGGCACCGCGATCATCTTCATCACGCACGATCTCGGGGTCATCGCCGACATCGCCGACGACATCATGGTGATGTACGCGGGCGGCGCGGTCGAACGCGGGACGACCCGGCAGGTGCTGCGCTCACCGCAACACCCGTACACCTGGGGCCTGCTGAACTCCATGCCCCGACTGCACTCGGACCTGGGCAGCCCGCTCGCCCCCATCCCCGGCGCCCCGCCCTCGCTGCTGAACCCGCCGTCCGGCTGCCGGTTCCACCCCCGCTGCACCTTCCAGAACCGGGTCGGCGGCGGTCGGTGCGTCACCGAACGCCCGCTGCCGGCCCCGGACCGCGCCGCCGCCTGCCACCTCACGGCGGAACAGAAACGGACCATCTTCGCGAACGAGATCAAGCCCCGGTTGACGTGACCGGAGCGAGACGGGAGTAGGAGGACCACGTGGAGAGAGAAGCAAAAGAAGCAAAAGAGGTGAAAGAGGCGAAAGGGAAGGGAGAGGTGAAAGGGAAGGAGGAGGCGAAGGGCGGGAAAGGGGTGGAAGGGGAAGCGGCTCTTCCCGTCCCGCGTCAGGCCGAGGCGGAGACGCTGCTCACAGTCGAGGGGCTCACCAAGCACTTCCCGGTCAGGGGCGGCTTCCCGATCCGGCGCACGATCGGCCAGGTGCAGGCAGTGGACGGCATCGACCTGAACGTGCGGGTGGGCGAGAGCTTCGGCCTGGTGGGGGAGTCGGGGTGCGGCAAGTCCACGACGGGCCGGCTGATCACCCGGCTCCTGGAGCCCACGGCGGGCACGATCACGTACCGCGGGCAGGACATCGGCCACGCCAAGCGCAGAGAGCTGGTGCCGATCCGCTCCGAGATCCAGATGATCTTCCAGGACCCCTACTCCTCCCTCAACCCCCGGCAGACGGTCGGCAAGATCGTCTCCGGGCCGATGGAGATCAACGGGATCGACCCGGCGGGCGGCCGCGAGGCGCGCGTGCGCGAGCTGCTGGA
>NZ_JBFAKW010000286.1:0-1814 GCF_040655955.1 Streptomyces sp. NPDC050263
CGACACACCCCACCCAACGCCACACCCCGGCCCGAGGACACCCCCGGACCGGTCACACCATACGAATCAACGACCCGCGAAGTACGGGCCTAGAACGGATCCTCATGCCCGTCACCGTGAAAGACCACCGGGTACCCCACAAGTCCACCGTCCCCGCGAATAAGGGCGAGGACGTCGAACTCTTCGTGCGGGAGCGCGACGGCACGCCCCCCGGCCACCTCGACGAGCGCACGGCCGTCCTGATGCTCCACGGCCGGAGCGTTCCGGTGCTCGCGGGCTTTGATCTCGATTTCAAGTCGTACAGCTGGGCCGATGCGTTGGCGAAGGCCGGTTACGACGTCTTCATGATGGACCTCCAGGGCTCGGGGCTGTCGCCGCGGCCGAAGATGGACGACCCTCGCAACGTCAACCCCGCCCAGCAGAACCTTCTGAAGCCGAGACCTCCAGGGTTCACGCCGGGCCCGCCGAACTATCCGTTCCAGCTGACCAACTCGAACAGCGACCGGGACGAGCTGAACACCGTCGTGGAGTGGATCATCCGCGAGCGCGGGGTGAAGAAGGTCGCCTTCATCGGTTGGTCCGCGGCCGCGTTCACGATGGGGCCGTACGCGGTCAAGAACCCGGGCAAGGTGTCGAGCCTGTTCCTGCTGGCGCCGATCTTCCCGCCAGAGGGCACGTCGAACGCCCCCGACCCGCTGCCGCAGCCCGGCTTCCCGATGTTCCTGAGCACGAAAGACGGAACCTGGAACGGGTGGCGCAACGAGGTGCACTGCGAGGGCCAGCGCGAAGAAGAGATGCGCGACAAGGTGTGGAACGCGATCATGGAAAGCGATCCGGTGGGCAGCACGTGGGGGCCGGAAGGCGAAGGGCGCAATCGCATCAGAAACTTCGTCCGGTGGGGCTGGAACAAGACCACCGCGGCGCAGGGCGGCGTCCTCGGCGGCAGCGTGCCCGTCCTCATCGCGTACGGGGAGCACGACAGGCAGGTGAACACGTCGAGCGAAGATCCGGAACTCAACTTCTCGGTACCCGCGCTCTACAACGCCATCGCCGGCGACCACAAGCTGATGGTCAAACTGGACTGCGCCGGGCATTCGGTGGTGTGGGAGATGCAGCACAAGAACGTGCACAACCTCTCGAAGCACTGGCTCAAGCACCTGAAGGTCGACGGCAAGAGCCAGGGCATCTTCGACATGAACACCAACGGCGACATCAGCCCGGCTCCGTAGAACAGCCGAGCCCTCGACCGAGAACCGTGGGGGCCCAGGGTCCGAACGTCAGCCTTGCGCCGTCGGCAGGGCCTCCACAGGCACCGGCGAGGTCGAGTCCGCCGTCTGCGTGCCCTCGCCCGAACGGCGGGCCACGGCATCGTCCGCGGCAGCGCCGACGCCCTGGGCGCGAGCGTGACCGGGTGGATCATCTGGTGGATCCAGCAACGCTGCTGGAGTCAGGCGCGGACTTCAAGGTCTTTCTCGACCAAACGGCTTCTGCGCAACAGCTCTGGGACGTCTGGTCCTGGCGGCACGAAGTCATGCTCGACACGGGCGTCACACCTCGGCCCGGACTCGCCGAAGCCGTCGCCGGACTCCAAGCCGCAGGAACAGCTCGGGTCTACATGGCGACAGTCACCGGATCGCAGCGACGTTTCACGCTCTTCCTGTCGGAAGACCTCGCCCAGTGCGTCGCCTGCTGGTGACGCCACCTCACTGTGTCAGGCGTTCTAAGTGGTCTGCGTCGTAAGTCCTTCGGGGGTTGATCATGCGGCTGGGGCGGCGGAGGATTCTTCTGGGTGATCGGCGGTGTGCCGGTCGAGT
>NZ_JBFAKW010000287.1:0-1767 GCF_040655955.1 Streptomyces sp. NPDC050263
ACCGCGAACGGTGGGGCCCTTCGACGGTTGCAGTCTCATCCACGGTCTCAACGGGATCCTGCGGAGTCCTCCGGGCCTTCGTCGGCAGCCTTGGCCACCTTCCAGACGGTCCTTGCCCGTCGGCGTCAGCGCCCCAGGGGGTACGGTCGTCAACGAGGCGTCGTGAACGCGTAGTTTGCTTCGGCTCACACGGCCCTTGGTGAGCCACGGTCGTGACCGACGGTCGCAGCGCCGTTGGGGCGCAGGACGACGGGGCTGATCGTCTGGTGCCACTTGTTGAGGGTGTAGGCCTGCTCGCGGGCCCGCTCTGCCAGGCGGTCGAGTCCGTCAGGGTCCAGACGGGAGTCGTTGTCGGCGAGGGCGCGAAGCGCCCGCCACAGCGCGGCCTTGCCCTCGACGCCGGTCCGCATCGCCTCCAGCTCGATCAGGTCGCTCAGCGGGGAGCGGCGCATCAGCGTCCCGTTGGGCTTGAGACGGGCGAGCCGTTCGCCCGCGAGGCCGAGCCAGGTGCGGTAGTGACGCGCGGGCACACCGAGGCTGTGCATGATCCGTACAAGGTCGTCCCGGTCCTGCTCGACATCGTGGGCCAGACGGCGCAGCTCGGCCGCGCGGTGGCTGTCGGCATGGGTGTCGGCCATGCGGTGGGCGAGTGCGGAGCCTGCGAACGCCCCGGTCAGATGGTCGTTCAGATAGACGCCCAGGGGCTCCATCAGAAGTTGAGGAGACATCGCGTGTCCTCCGGCAAGAGTGGCCGATCAAGGCCGCCACGTGGCCGGCTCGGGCAGAGGCGCCGGGCTTCCGTGCGGCGCTGACGTGTTCTTCCATCGTGCCTTGCACTGCTGCTGGGCGCTCGCCTGCCGGCGTCACCCAAGGTCAGGCGGGGACAATTGGCAGGTTGGACCCTTTGTGGCGTGCCCTTGTTTTGCGGCGCTGCGTCGCTGCCGGACGCCGTGGACCGGTGATCGGGAAGACTCGGGACCGGCCCGTCATCATGCACGTCCTGAAGCGGGCGCTGCGCTGCGACGACGGGACCACCCGTCAGCGCACCGGGATGCCGCTGTGCAGGTATACGTGGTGGGTCGCACGGGTGCACGTTGATGCGGTGCTCGGCGCGCAGTCGGTTCCTGCGTTGTAGCTGCACACCTTCAGTGCGACGATGGTGATAACGGCCTGTAGTGGGTCGAGGTCGGCCGCCGATGCGCGCCGCAGCAGTCTTCACGGTCGTGGACGTCCTCACACGGCTTGAGCGCCTTCCGGCTGATCAGGCCGCCCCGCAGGTGGGAGACCGGTCGAAGCCCGTATCGTCCTGACCATCGTCTTGGGCCTGCTGTTCTTCTGGTGAGGTCGGCGCTCCCACCCCCGCTGCGGCTTTGTCGCCCCGTGGGCCGGCGCTCCTACGACTCCATGGGGACCGCCCTCATCGTGCGGTCGTGGCTGCTGATCGGCGCCGGATTCGTCGTCTTCGGGGACGCGCTGCTCGGTCGCAATCCGCGTGAATCCACGAAGGAGAAGGACATGGGTGCCGGAAGGAAGGCCAGGAACACGGGCGAGACCATAAAAGGCAAGGCGAAGGAGGCTGCGGGAAAGGCGACGGGTGACAAGGGCCTGGAGGTGGAGGGCAAGGCGGAGCAGGTCAAGGGCGACGCCAAGCAGACCGTCGAAAAGGGCAAGGACACCTTCCGACACGGAACCCGCTGAAGACGGTCGGCCGCGGACACGTTGTGCGCGGCCGCCCGTTGCTGGGGCGGTGCGCGGACCTGCCCATCG
>NZ_JBFAKW010000288.1:0-1750 GCF_040655955.1 Streptomyces sp. NPDC050263
TCGTACTGGACGTACTTGGGCTTTCGGCCGGTGCGGCGAGAGTGCGTGCCGGGCGTCGCGACGGGGCGAACGTTGCCTGCCGCGGCACTAGCTGAAGCATGTTGCCTACGGCCTTGATCTGCACGTCAAAGCCCGACCACGGCTGCGCTGATCACGCGGCTGCGGCGATGTTGCGCGTTGTCGGCTTCCTGGCCGGCCGGGTCGCTCGCGGTGCGGGACGACCAGGCCGGTCTTGATGTGGAGGCCGTCGCCGAGCATCGTGACGCCCTGGCGCTGCCGCGGCAGGCCGGAGTCGAGCCACACGTGCGCGTCGGCCCTGTTGCCGGGGCCGGCGGGCGGTGGCCACGACCAGGCGGGCGCCGGCGTCGATGACGACCTGCACGTTCAAGGAGAACCGGTAGTTGCGGCCGAAGACGCCGACTGTGCGGTCGCGGACCGGGACGAGCGCGCCGTCCCTTATCCACAGCCGGTCCTCGGTGTCAACGGGACGTGACGCCTGCTCCGGCGCGAGAAGGGGCCCGAGCCGCTGGACAACCCCGCACACCGTGGCCGGCGAGACCCCGAACAACGGCGCGAGCTGCCGCATGGCGAGGTTCGTCCAGCAACCGCTCGAACTGCCTCATCTCCGCAATTCCTTGACTACGGCTTTGATAGACTGTGCCATGACTGGGAAAGTCACGCAGGAGGCATCTCCAGGGAATTCCCGTGCGGTTCGAAATCTTGCCGGCTGGCCGGTGGGGCCGCGGTCGAGCCGGGCTTTTCGCCAGGCCGTCGACGTCGGCTCGCTCCAGGCCCGACGGGCGACGGGCCCCGACCGGCAGGAGACGGCGAGAGTCACTTACCTGTTGAACAAGGCAAGTCCAGGAAGGGATGAAATTCTCCTTCCGGAATACAACTGTCTGAACGCCCTCTCGGAAATGGTCGGCCGTGTCACGGTGGGACGGTCAGCGGGAGGTGACGGGGTTTCGGACTCGGCCGCGGGTGAGCCTTTCGGGATTGCGGACGTAGTAGAGGCCGGTGACACGGGCGTTGTCCGCGCGGAAGGCCAGTACACCGTCGATCACACCGTCCACAAGTAGGATGAGTCCCGGGTTGCCGTTGATCGTCGTGGGCTCACCGGTGAAGGCGCCGTCGGCCCGGCCGGCCAGGTAGCGGAGCACCTTGTCGGCACCGACGACGGGCCGCAGGGCCGTCTGCTGGAGACCGCCGCCGTCGCTGACGAAAACGACGTCCGGGGCGAGTATGTGGAGCAGCCCCTGCAGGTTTTGGGTCTCGAGGGCGGACTGGAACGCATTCCGTGCCCGTGAGAGGTTCTCGAACCGTTCGACGTCGTCGGCCACTTCTGGCAGGGTGAGCAGGGAATCGGGCAGCCAGGTGCCGGCGTAGGTCGCGGGGGCGGAGACGTGGTCGTTCATGTCGTGTGTTTCCCTTTCTCGCGGTCGGCCCCATGCGCCAGTAACAGGCCGTTGAACATGAACCCGGTCTGACGACCGGGTCGTTGGCGGCCTCGCCACCGGTCAGGTCGGGTGGGGCGAGCTGGCGGAAGTTACGCCCCGGATCCCGGCACGGCATGCGAGGCGTTGTCTGCTTGTCACTGCGGCTCCTCCTTCCTTCGGCCGGACCCGTCGGTCCGGCCGAAGGAAGGAGGAGCGGTCAAGCGGCCCGCTCGGTGCTGGACGGCGTCTGTTCCGGCTGGGACGTTTCCACGCGGTCGGTGCTGCCGCCGTGGGGCGCGCGGGAGGGGCGGGAG
>NZ_JBFAKW010000289.1:0-1718 GCF_040655955.1 Streptomyces sp. NPDC050263
AGCCCGAACGTGGGGCCGCCGACCGGGCCGTCGGTGAGTACGGAACCGATGGCGTCGCGCAGCGTGGCGAGCCTGCGCGGCGCGCTGCCGCGGTCGTCCGCCCGCGATGGCGGCTGTGAAAATCGCTGTCCGATTGTCGGAACGCAGTGATAGAGATTCACGGTGACAATGACACTCGAGTTCCCCGTTCTGCTGCGACTGATCGACGAACGGTCGACCGCCTTCCGCGCTGCGGTCGCCTCCGCGCCCAGCCTCGACGTACAGGTGCCGACCTGCCCCGAGTGGACGTTGTTCGATCTGGCGCAGCACATCGGCGAGGGGCGCCGCGACTGGGCCGCCACCGTCGCCGCAGGGCCTGCTCCGGCCAAGTCCGCAGCAGAGGGCGCCCCGGCTGCGCCTCGGGAACCCGAGGCTCTGCTGGCCTGGTTGGCGGAGTCCACGGAGCAGCTGCTGGACGCGCTGCGGAAGGCCGGCCCGGATCGCGGATGCTGGACGTGGTGGGAGGCGTCGCAGTCGCCGCAGACCTCCGGTGCCGTAGCTCGGCACCAGCTCCAGCAGATGGCGGTGCACACGTACGACGCCCAGATCACCGTGGGTGCCCCGCAGCCGCTGTCGGCCGAGGTGGCACTCGACGGTGTCGACGAGTTCCTGTCCACCTGTGTCGCAACGACGAGTGCCTGGCCACACAAGCCCGCTGTCGTCGACTTCCATGCCTCCGAGGGCCGCTCCTGGCGCCTCTCGCTCTCCGCCGACGGCGCACGGACCGCCCGTCTCCCCGGGCCCGGCAGCATATCGGCGACCGCTGCCGACCAGGACCCGGACGCGGCCGACGCCTCCGCCTGGGGCACGGCCGACGAGCTGGTCCTCATCCTGCACGACCGTATCCCGATCAACTCCCTGAAGCTCGACGGCGACCGACGTCTCTTCGACCAGCTCAGCGCCTGGGACCCGGATGAGTAGGACGTGACGATGCGCCCCCTCGTACGCCCCGAGGCATGCCTCCCGTCAACGGCTACAGCCACGCCGTGGTGGCCTCGGCACCGCTGGGGGAGCAGACCGCCACGGCTGCGAAGCGGCTGACCAAGGGCGGCGGCCCACAAGCTGATCGACGCGCCTGGTCGGCACCTGACGCCGTCAGTTCTCCGCATCGTCCTCGTCGTCATCGAGTCGGCCCGCGTCCGGGTCGCGCAGCGGGCGCAGGACGCCGGCGGTGAAGCTGTAGCGGCCGAGCAGGTTCGGGTTCTTGTGCTTGAGCGGGGAGAGCCGGGCGATGTCCTCGTCCCGGATTTCGTGGCCCTCGGCGCGGAGTTGGGCGACGGCGGCGTCGATGTAGCGGGTCGTCCAGAGCACGATGGCGTTGAGGACCAGGCCGAGCGCGCCGAGCTGGTCCTCCGTCCCGTCGCGGTAGGCATGGTGGATGGTGCCGCGCTTGCCGTGGCACACGTCGCGGGCGAGCTTGTGGCGAGATTCCTGCACGGTGAGCCGGCGGTTCATCTGACGGCGGTAGGTGCCGTCGACCGGGTCGACCATCCGCATCAGGCGCTCGGTCTTGGCGATCCGCCCGTACTCGGCGAACGTCTGCCCCAGCGGGGTCGGGTGTCCCTCGCGGCCGAACATCCGCAGCAGGTCCTAGTGCCGCGGCAGGCAACGTTTGCCCGTCAAGGAGCGGCGTCCGGTGCGTGCTCTCGGTGTGCCGGCCGGAAGTCCTCGTACTGGAC
>NZ_JBFAKW010000290.1:0-1696 GCF_040655955.1 Streptomyces sp. NPDC050263
GGGGGGTGCCCCTATCTGTTTCGTCAACCTCGGTGGGGTCGGCTTGTAGGGGTTGATCCTGGCTTTCGGGAACGTCCCGCGAAGCGGGATGTTCGCGGCGGATCGGGTGGCTGATGGGCAGCCCGGTGGCCGGCAGGGCCGCAGTGGCCGTACCGGTGCGCGGGTGTGATGGGGCCTGGAGGGTAGGGGTGGTGGAGTCGTCAGGCGGCGAGGTCGACGTCGCCCGGGGTGCGTGCTTCGTAGAGGGCCCCGGTGCGGATCATCGCGTGGATGACGTTCACGCGCTGGCGGGCCAGGCGCAGGATCGCCTGGGTGTGGGTCTTGCCGCGTGCGCGTTGCCGGTCGTAGTAGATCCGGGAGGACGGGTCGGCTTTGCAGCCGATCGCGGCGAACGCGGCCTGGAACAGGGCGCGTTTGAGGAGCCGGTTGCCGCGGTGGGGTGCGTGCTCGCCGCGGATGGAGGTGCCCGAGGACTTCGTGGCGGGCGCGAGTCCGGCGTAGGAGGCGAGGTGTCCGGCGGTGGGGAAGCCGCTGCCGTCACCGATCGCGACGATCACGGCCGCTGTGGTCCTGACGCCCAGGCCGGGCAGGGAGGTCAGGAGGTGGAAAAGAGGGAGGGCCTCCAGCAGGGCGGCGATCTCCTGCTCGGCCTGGCGGCGCTGGGTGTGGGCGGCGGCGAGCTGGGCGGCGAGTCCCGGCACGATCAGCGCGGATGCCTCGGTGCCGGGAACGACGAGGGTCTGCTCGGCGAGCGCGTCGAAGATCTCTGCGGTGAGGTGGTGGGCCTTGCGCGAGCCGTGTGCCTTGAGCAGGGCCTCGCAGCGGGCACGGCCCAGCTTCTTCAGCCTGGCCGGGGAGCCGTGGCGCTGGAGGAGGGCCTGGATGTAGGGGTAGGCCAGGCGGGGGCCGAGGACGCGTTCGAGGGAGGGGTGGATCTGGGAGAGCAGGCCGCGCAGCCGGTTGGTTGTGCGGTTGACCTCGCCGGCCAGGTCGTTGTCGTAGCCGGTGAGCATGGTCAGCTCGGCCAGCACCTCGTCGTCGCGGTCCACCGCACGCAGGGTGTGCGGCATGGTGCGGGCGGTCTCGGCGATCACGTAGGCGTCGCGGGCGTCGGTCTTGGCCTCGCCGGGATGCAGGTCGGCGGCCCGCCGCATCGACAGCCCGGGCAGGTAGGCCACCCGGCAGCCGGCTGCGCGGGCCGCCGTCAGCGGCAGCGCGCCGATGTTGGCGACCTGGTCCACGATCACCAGAACGGTGCCGAACTTCGCCACCAGCCTGGTGAACAGTTCCAGCAGTTTCGGCTCGGTGTTGGGCAGCCGCTTGTCATGCACGGTTCTGCCGTCCTGGGTCCGGCCGTGGGCGTGGTGGAACTCCTTGCCCAGGTCCAGGCCGAGGAAGAGATCTATCGCGGTCGTGTCGACCATGTGCGTGTGCCTCTCGCCACTCGTCTCCTCAACTCCCGGCCGTCCCTGCGGCACCACACGCCGGCAACCACGTTACGCAGACATGCCGCCCGTGAAGCGGCCCGGCATTGCGCCGGACCAGGCGGTCGTCAGGCCCCTCATCAGCGGTCAAGCGGTGCCCCGAAGCCCGGCGGCAACACCCCCCAGGTCATCCGTACGACAGGGGGCACACAGCCATACCGGACCCGGGGGCCAGGCGCCCCATTGCGGGGCCACGGAAAAGGTAACGGGGC
>NZ_JBFAKW010000291.1:0-1677 GCF_040655955.1 Streptomyces sp. NPDC050263
AGTGGTCTGCGTCGTAAGTCCTTCGGGGGTTGACTTCGGTGTTGCTTGTAGGCGTGCTCGCACTCAGCTGTTGAGGGTGGTGAGGTGGAGGTGGCAGGCGGTGTCGAGGGCGTCCTCGGGGGTGCCGCTGTGGCTGCCGGTGGGCAGGAGGGCGTCCTGGTAGCGGTCGCCGGCGGGGTCATGGAGGGCGAAGCCCCACCGGCTCGCGGTGCCGGTGTAGCGCAGCCGCATCAGCTTGAGGCGCTCGCCATCGGCCAGTTCGCCTTCCACGTAGGCGTACTGGCCCCGGTGGCGGACATGCAGGCCGGCCAGCTGCGGCCAAGCCGCTTCGGCGCGTATCTGCAGGTACAACTCAAGCTGGAGCCGGGTGTGTTCCGAGGGCGTGGGCACAGCCGACATCCTGCCGCAGGACCAGGGGCCGGCGCGCGGCAGGATGTCGGCTGTCGTGATCCACTTCTCGTGATCGGCATGCCTGCCTTGCCCGTTGCCTTCGCCTGCCCGATAGTACTGACCGCTTCAGAACGCGAGCGGCTCAAGAAGATGGCCTACGGCCACAAGACCGAGTACCGGCTGCGGATGCGCGCGCGGGTTGTCCTGCACGCGGCCCGAGACCGCTCCAACGCCCGCATCGCCCGGGAGACCGGGCTGCACCTGGACACCGTCCGCACCTGGCGCGGCCGTTTCGCCGCTCACCGGCTGCCGGCCCTGGGTGATCGCAAGCGTTCCGGGCGCCCGGCCGCCTTCACACCGTTACAGACCGCCCAGGTCAAGGCCCTGGCCTGCCAACTGCCCGCCGAGAGCGGCACACCGCTCTCGCGCTGGTCGGCCCCGGAGTTGGCCCGCGAGGCCGTCGCCCGCGCCATCGCGGGCGCGATCTCCGCCTCCACCGTGCGGCGCTGGCTCAGGCAGGACGCGCTCAAGCCCTGGCAGTACCAGTCCTGGATCTTCACCACCGACCCCGCCTTCCGCCCCAGGGCCGAGCGCGTCCTCGATCTGTACGCCCGCACCTGGGACGGCGAGCGGCTCGGCGCGGACGAGTACGTGATCAGCGCGGACGAGAAGACCTCCATCCAGTCCCGCTGCCGCTGCCATCCCACCCTGGCCCCCGGGCAGGCAAGGGCGATGCGGGTGAACCACACCTACGGCCGCGGCGGCGCGCTGGCCTACCTGGCCGCCTACGACGTCCACCGCGCGAAGATCTTCGGCCGCTGCGAGCCGAGAACCGGCATCGCCCCGTTCATGAACCTGGTCGACCAGGTCATGGCCCAAGAGCCCTACGCCAGCGCGAAACGCGTGTTCTGGGTCGTGGACAACGGCTCCTCCCACCGCGGCAAGAAGGCCGCCGACCGGCTGAGAGCCGCCTACCCGAACGCGGTCCTCGTCCACACCCCCATCCACGCCTCCTGGTTAAACCAGGTGGAGATCTACTTCTCCGTCGTACAGCGCAAGGTCGTGACACCCAATGACTTCACCGACCTCAACGAGGTCACGGACCGGCTCCGATCCTTCGAAGACCGCTACAACGCCACGGCACAGCCGTTCCAGTGGAGGTTCACCACCTCCGACCTGGACGATCTGCTGGCCAGACTCGACCGGCACACCGCCGATCACCCAGAAGAATCCTCCGCCGCCCCAGCCGCATGATCAACCCCCGAAGGACTTACGACGCAGACCACT
>NZ_JBFAKW010000292.1:0-1654 GCF_040655955.1 Streptomyces sp. NPDC050263
ACGTCCAGTACGAGGACTTCCGGCCGGCACGCCGAGAGCACGCACCGGACGCCGCTCCTTGACGGGCGAACGTTGCCTGCCGCGGCACTAGCGAGGCACTCCGGGCGGAGGCCGCCCGGCCGCTACGGGGCCGCGGGGATCCGGCCGCGGATGTCCTGGAGCAGGTTGCGCATCGCCATGCGGAAGATCTCGGCCTGGTGGTCGCCGATGAACGCGGTGTGCCCGAAGCGCCATGACCTGGATCTTCCGGGACGGTCACCTCGCCTCCCTCCTCGGCGTCACCCCGCAGCCTGCTCGGCCGGACGGCCTGGTACGCCCCCGCCGCCCTCCGCAAGCTCCACGGCCGGTACGGCCTGAGCGAGGGCGACCCGGTGGCTGAGTCCGAGCCCGAGCCCACGCCCGCGGCTGCTCCGTGAGCCTCCCGCTCAGCCGAAGTACGCCGTCTCGTTCACGTGGAACATGTAGTCCCGCCAGTTCGCCCTGACGTACGTGAACCGCACCGGGTCGTAGCTCCACAGCTTGTCGAGGGCAGCGGCGACGACGTCCTGGTGCGCGCGGACGAAGTCCAGGACCGCCCCCGAGACCGGCGCGTAGGACCAGTGCCAGCGTTCCTCGCTGATCGCGGGCGCGGTCGTCGCCGAGGCCGCCGTGTACGTCTGGAGGAAGCCGTGGCGGGCCGCGTTCGCGCGCAGCCAGCGGTAGTTGGCGGCCTCGGGACCGTCGTCCGTCCAGTCCTGGGGCGTCGTGTCGAAGAAGTCCGCGTCGGAGCCCAGGTGGTGGCGGGAGACGCCCGGCGCGGTCGAGGTCCGGAGTATCTCGATCTGGCGGTTCTCGGAGGTCAGGGACTCCCACACCGAGCGGTGGGAGTCCTTGTCCGGGTCCCACTGCGCGTCCGTGCCCAACTGGGCGGGGTGTGCGGCGCGCACCGCGTCGGTGATGACGCCGAAGACGCCGGCGCCGCCCGAGTCGGTGCGCAGGAACTCGTACTTGCGGTCCCATATCGTGCGCTGCGTCGCCGCGCTGCGCACCCAGGAGACGACGACCCCGTCGCGGTCGGCGCCCAGCCCGGCCGCCGCGGCGTCGGCGAGGGCGTCGACCTGGGAGTCCGTCTCCGGCTCGACGCCTTCGGGAGCGGACTGCGTGCCGGTGATCCAGGCGGCGACGGCCGCCGGGTCGGCGGTGTCCAGGATCCTGGCGACGGCCCGCTTGCGGCGGTCGACGTCCGCCTGCGAGAGGAACGTCCGCGGCGGCACGGCCGGTTCGGACCCGAGGGCCGACCGGCCGAGCGTGGCCACGCCGACCGCGGCGGCCCCGGCCGTCACCAGCCCGAGAAACCCCCGCCGACTGGCCGGCCCGCCGCCGTGGGCGGCGCCTGATGTCTTCTGCATGCCGTGACTGACTTCCCGTCCCCGTTCCCGACACCGGTTCCGTACACGGATTCCGTACACGGATTCCGTACACCGGCGGACAAACGAGAATCGCACGGATGTGCCTTGATCCGACAGGGGCAACGGTCGTCCGACACCGTCCGGGACGGCACAGGTTCGGCAGACGACCGACGGGCTAGTGCCGCGGCAGGCAACGTTCGCCCCGTCGCGACGCCCGGCACGCACTCTCGCCGCACCGGCCGAAAGCCCAAGTACGTCCAGTACGA
>NZ_JBFAKW010000293.1:0-1060 GCF_040655955.1 Streptomyces sp. NPDC050263
AGTTCGGGCTGCCCGGAAGTTCCACGTCCAGGCCCGCGGACAGCGCCTGCACCGCCGCCTCGCCCTCCGTGCGCGCGGTGCGGTGGGCTGTGCGCAGCAGGTTGATCGAGTCGTAGTCGCTGACCACCAGGCCGTCGAACCCGAGAGTGTCGCGCAGGAACTCGGTGAGCAGCCAGCGGCTCGAGGTCGCGGGGATGCCGTCGATCTCGTTGTACGCGTTCATCATCAACGCCAGACCCGCCTCGGCGATCGCCCGGCGGAACGGCTCCGCGTACTCGTCGACCAGCACCCGGCGCCCGAGTTGGGTGACGGCCTGGTTCAGCGCGCCCTCCGAGGCGCCGTACCCCAGGAAGTGCTTGCCGGTGGCGAGTACACCGTTCTCCTGCGCCGCGCCCTGGATTCCCCGTACGAACGCGACGGACATCCGCGCGGCCAACTCCGGGTCCTCGCCGTACGTTTCGTGGACCCGCCCCCAGCGCGGGTCGCGATTGATGTCCATGACAGGAGAGAACAGCAGCTGGACGCCGGTGTCGCGCATGTGCGCCGAGGTGACTGCCGCGGCCCGTCTGGTCAGTTCGGGGTCCCAGGTCGCCGCCTGCGCCCACGACGTGGGGAACTGAGAACCGGAGGCGTGCAGAAACCCGTTGATCCCCTCGTTGTGGACCAGCGCGCCGATCCCGAACGGGGACACCTCGCGTACGACCGCCTGGACCGCCGCCAGTTGCTCGCGCAGGCTGTCGGCGTCCTCGCCGAGGAACCACGCCAGGGAGAGATGCCCGACGCCGTGCGGACGCAGCTGCCGAAGGCGAACCGCGTCGACCACGGGATCGCCTTCAGTGCCGTCCTGCGGTTGCGTGAACACCTCGGGGGCGATCAGGCCGCCGAGTTGGGCGACCTTCTGTTCCAACGTGAGCCGGGAGAGCAGACGTTGGATGTCGACGGGTATCGATGTGGAATCTGGCATGTCACGCGTCTTTCGTTCGGCCTGAGGAGGGGCGCACGCCCGCCGCGCCCGATACTTTGGCCACCAGGTGCGCCCAGTCGAGGACTTGGGACGCCG
>NZ_JBFAKW010000293.1:1070-1564 GCF_040655955.1 Streptomyces sp. NPDC050263
CGGCGTGTACGTGCCGTTGAGCCGCAGGAGCAGATAGCGCCCGGCGGAGCGGATGTACTCGTCGTCGCTGACGGCGGCCGCTTCCACGACATCTGGGTGCAGGCGCACCAGTTGGAGATCGATCCTGGTCAGTGCGTTGACGGCGGCGAGACCCACCGAGGCGGGCAGGTCCTCACGGGCGAGCCCGGCCAGCCTGGCCACAGCTGCCCCGTCCCGAGTCAGATGCGCGAGACTCTCGCAGACCGGCACGAGTACATGGGGGCAACTCTCGCTGTGTGCCGCCGCTTTGAGCGCGTCGAGGGCGGGGAGTGCGCTGCGGCTGCGGGCGAGCAGTCCGATGGCGGCCCAGCGCCGCATGGTGGAGTCGACGTCGCCGAGTGCCTTGACGAAGCGCGGTACGGCGATCTCGTCGGGCAGGGCGAGAGCGTCGGTCAGGTCCAGCAGTCGTCCCAGCGGGTACGCCCCCTCGGCCCGGCTGGCGTCGTAGCCCGCAG
>NZ_JBFAKW010000294.1:0-1553 GCF_040655955.1 Streptomyces sp. NPDC050263
CGCCGGACGACCTCTCCTTCGGCGCGGACGGCTCGATGTACATCACCGATCTGACGCCGGGCCGGGTGTGGCGCCGCAGCCCGTCGGGCGACTACAGCCTGGTCTCCGACTCGCTCCGGGCCCCGAACGGCATCACCTGTATCGGGGACCGGCTGTTCGTCAACGAGATGGCGATGAACGGCCGGTTGCTGGAGCTGTTCCCGGACGGCGGCGACCCGGTCGTCCTGACCGACGGGCTGACCTTCGGCAACGCCATGCAACTCGGCCCGGACGGCTACCTCTACTACCCCCACATGATGGACAACCAGGTCTGGCGGATCCCCCCGGACGGCGGCACACCCGAGTTGTTCGCGACGGACGTCCACGACCCGGTCGCGGTCCGCTTCGACCAGGGAGGCACCCTGACCGTCCTGTCCCGGGGCATCGCCGGCATCGTGACCCGTATCGACCTCGCCACCGGTGACCGGCGGGTCGTCACCTCCGGCGTGGCGGGGCTGGACAACGCGGCGTTCGACACGGAGAACCGTATGTACGTCTCCAGCTTCGCCAGCGGCGGTGTCACGGAGATGCACGCCGACGGCAGGATCCGCGAGATCGTGCCGCGCGGCCTCGACGGCCCGTACGGCATCACCGTCGACCTCGGCGGCACGGTCCACGCGGCCGACCACTACCGGCTGGCCCGGCTGACCGGCTCCCGCACGGACCAACCCGGCGGTGCCACCCGGGCGTTGATGCCCTTCGTCCACGCCGTCACCGCGGACGACGGGCTCCTGCACACGACCTCGCAGTTCGGCGAGGTGCGCACCGAAAACCCCGCGCACGACAACGCACGAGTGCGCGCGACCGGCCTGAACGAGCCCGGCGGACTCGCCGTCGCACCGGACGGCTCGCTCGTCGTCGCCGAGTCCGGCGCGGGGCGCGTCGTACGGATCGACCCGTCCGACACCCTGACGGTGCTCGCCGAGGGGCTCGCCCACCCTGTGGACGTGGCCTTCGACGACACGACCTGTTACGTCAGCGACGACCACCTCGGCGCGGTGCTCCGCATCGACGCCGGCGTGGCGGTGACCGTGGCGGACGGATTGGGCGCGCCCCAGGGGCTCGCCGTGCTCGACGACGAACTGTTCACGATCGAGGTCGAGCACCGCCGATTACGGGCGATCTCCCTCACCACCGGGGAGAGCCGCGTCGAGGCCGAGGGCCTGGCGGTCGGGCTGCCCCCGGGAATCGTCCTTCCCCACCCGGGACCGGTCTCGCATCCCGCCGGTCCGCCGCGTCGGTTCGCCGGACTGGCGGTGGGCCCGGACGGCTCACTCCTCCTGTCGGCGAACGGAGAAGGAAGCGTGCTGCGGCTGACCCCGGCTGGACGAGACGGCCGAACACCCGTGAAGGGGGCAGGGGATTGACCCGCACCGGACCGGCCGTCCCACCCCGCAACCGTTTCCGCGGGGGCGCCCGCTGCGCGAGAAGTTCGTCCTCGGCCTGTTCGAGAACCCGTTCGTGGATGTCGACGCGGCCGCTTCACTCGCAGCGGCCCGACGTGCCGAGCGACG
>NZ_JBFAKW010000295.1:0-1553 GCF_040655955.1 Streptomyces sp. NPDC050263
CTGCGCTCGGCGGCAGACCCGGAGGTCCTCGCCGCGACGACGCTCGCCCTCATCAACGGCCTTCAGGCCCAGTGGCTCTTCGACCGGGACTCGATCAAAGTGGAGTCCGCCATCCGCGACTTCCTGCAGTCCGTCGTCCCGGGCCTTGCCCGATGAGCGTCTGCGTCGGCGTGCGCGGCGCCGCCCGCGTCGTGCGGTCCGCACTCCTGGAGCCCGCCGCGACCCTCGACGGCGTCGAGGTCACCGCCATCGCCGCCCGGGAGCCCGAGCGGGCCGCCGGCTCGACCTTGTCGTCGGTGTGCAGGAGTGGGTCGTAGAGGGCGCTCCAGACAAAGGCCGGCCGCCCGTCGGTGGGCTGGGCCGGGTCGAAGGAGTCGGGAGTGGACTGGATGGCGAGGGAGAGCGTCTTGGCGTCGGGCGACGACGCGCTCACCGTTCCTCCGCCACACGCTGTCAACGCCAGCACGGACACCTCCTGATCGCGGGGCAGTGCCCGGAACCGCGATCACGGGTCGTTGGACCGAATGCGCGTCATGTGGATTTCCTTTGTCCCGTGCGGTCCGGGGTCGGTGCTCTGCTTGCGGCTGACGCCACCCCGGGGCTCCTGCCGACCGGCTCGTGGTCGGGTCCTCGACGCCGGCCGCAGGCGCGGTGCGTGGTCACGTGAACCGGCTCCCTGCGTCTCGCGCACGTCGACTCGGCAACGCTTACCGGGTGGTTGAATTTCGTTCGTGGAACGTGGGCGCCGGCAAGAGCGGTCGGGGAGAGGGCGCGTGCCGTTCGTGATCGGAGCGTTCTATTTCGAACCAGGTGGAAGCCCGGTGCGGCTCATTTGAATATTGACCATCTGGATGCATCGGGGGAGAGGCGCTACGGTGCCAGGGGCGGCTTTCGACGAGAACCCGACTCCGGCCGCCGTCGACAGGGTGCGGCCACCGGCGAGGGGACGTGACGTGGACCGGGCAAAGGTGCGTGGGCCGTACGCGAAGACGGCGGCCCGGCGGGCGGACATCATCCGCGCGGCACGGGACAGCTTCGCCGAACACGGTCACGCGGGGGCTTCACTTCGAGACATCGCGAAGCGCGCCGGTATCAGTCACGCCGCCGTGCTCCACCATTTCGAGAACAAGGACGAACTGCTGACCGCGGTTCTCGCGAAGCGCGACCACGAGGAATGGGAACGCGCGTTCACCGATCCCGAAGGCGGGGGTGAAGGCAGAGCCGATGGGCCGGACTCGCCCGTGCGGTACCTCGCGGAGATCCTGCGCGGGCATCAGAAGTCGCCCGAGCTGATGCGTCTGTGGGTGGAACTGGCCGCTGCCGCCTCGCGGCCCGACCATCCTGCCCACGCGTACTTCGTCGACCGCCACGAACGAGTGCGCGCCTATACGGTCCTGGCCATGCGGGAGCGCGCGGGACAGGGAGAGCTGCGGGAGGGGCTGGACCCGGACAGCGCGGCCGCTCTCCTCCAGGCTGTACTGCACGGTCTGCAGATGGAGTGGCTGCTGAACCAGGAGCTTGACATCATCGAGCCCCTCAACCGCTTCTTCGAC
>NZ_JBFAKW010000296.1:0-1500 GCF_040655955.1 Streptomyces sp. NPDC050263
CAATGCCGTGTAGTTAGGCGCGGGGCTGACGTGTCAAGCCGCCTGAAGCGGAGATGGAGCTCCTGCTAGAACCGTGTCGACCAAGATCACTGTTCAGCAGGAGCTCCATTGGATGCCAAGTCTGTCATTTCTCGTGAAGTAACGGTTGCCGCGGGGTCGTTCGCGCCGGGCCATCTGGGCGAGTTAACACGGATCGTTCCGTTTGAGATGGTCGACGAGGTGCTGGCCGAGACCGGCAGGACTCAGCAGCGGATACGGGACCTTCCCTCACGTGTGGTGGTGTACCTGCTGCTGGCCGGGTCCCTGTTCCCCGGGATCGGCTGGCAGCAGGTGTGGCAGCGGCTGACGGCCGGCCTGGAAGGGCTGGAGACGGCAGCACCGACGGCCGGCGCTCTGGCGCAGGCCCGCAGGCGGGTCGGGGCCGGGCCGCTGCACCGCTTGTTCGACCTGTTGCGTGGACCGGCCGCCGGGATCGCCACCACGGGAGCGTGGTGGCGGGGTCTGCTCGTCTGTGCTGTCGACGGCACGCTGGTGGCCGTGCCCGACAGCCCGGCAAACCGGGCCGAGTTTGTCAGGCACCGCTGCAACAACGGCGGGGCGGGATACCCCTCGCTCCGTCTGCTGGTTCTGGTGTCCTGCGGCACCCGTACCGTTCTGGACGCGGTGTTCGGACCGACCGCAAACGGAGAAACGTCGTATGCCCCGGGCCTTGTTCGCAGCCTGCGCGAGGGCATGATCGTTCTGCTGGACCGAAACTTCGCCGTCCAGGCCCTGGTCGAGGCGATCACCGGGAAGAGCGCACACGTTCTGGTCCGCGTGAAAGAACATCGCAGGCTGCCGGTCCTGAAACGTTTCCCCGACGGCTCCTACCTCTCCAGGCTCGGAGCCGTGGCGGTCCGCGTCATCGACTGCGAGATCACCGTCAGTACCTCACAGGGGCGCCGCACCGGCGCCTACCGTCTCGTCACGACCCTGACCGACCCCCACACGCACCCCGCCGCCGAACTGATCAGGCTCTACCACGAGCGATGGGAGGTCGAGACCTCCTACCTGGAGATCAAGTCCACCATCCTCGGCGGCCGGGTCCTTCGTGCCCGAACTCCCGCCGGTGTTTCCCAGGAAGTCTTCGCACTGCTGGTCACCTACCAGGTCCTGCGACTGGCCATGGCGGATGCCACCGGCACACGTCCGGACACCGACCCCGACCGGGCCAGCTTCTCCATCGCCCTGAACACCGCCCGCGACCTGCTCGTCCAGGCCGCGGGCATCTTCAACGACACCGCCGTCGATCTCGTCGGCACCATCGGCCACCAGGTCCTGGCCGGCCTCATGCCCGACCGCCGCATCCGCACCCGGCCACGCGTCGTCAAACGCGCCATCTCGAAGTACAACGCCAGAGGCACCGTCGACCGAACCAGCTACAAAGCCACCATCAGCATCGACATCCTGACCACCCGCACCCCTTGACACTCGACAGCGAGCGCTAACTACACGGCATTG
>NZ_JBFAKW010000297.1:0-1462 GCF_040655955.1 Streptomyces sp. NPDC050263
GCCCCCCGTAGGTGAGCTGCTCGCTCGTGTCGAACCGCTCCTCGGTCGACGGGGCGGCGCTGCCGTAGCCGAGCAGCACTCCGGCCCCGGAGACCTCGACGCTCACCGGGCGGTCGGCGCCGTTGTGGCAGATCCCCTGGTCGTCGGTCAGGGCCAGGGTGACGTAGGCCAGGTCACCGCCCGTCGCCCGGACGACCGGACGCTCGGCGGTGGCGGTCAGCCGGACGGGCCCGGTGGCGGACTTCAGGCTCATACGGCCGACTTCGAGTCCGTCCCGGTAGGCGACGGCGAGGAGTTCGCCCGGCTGGTACGTCGTGTCGAACTCGGTGCGGAAGCGGTGGTCCTCGCCGACCGGCCGCCGTCCGAGCGAGTCGCCGTCGAGGAGCAGCTCGACCTCGTCGGCGTCGCTGTAGACCTCGATCGCGACCGGTGATCCCTCGAAGCCGGGCCAGGTCCAGCTGGAGACGCTGTCGCTCCACGCCCACGGCGACACCGCGAAGGTCTTGCCGTGGTGCTCGGGCCTGCGGACCGCGATGTAGGGCTCGGTGCGCAGGCCGAAGACGATCTCGCGGTAGTAGGAGGCGGGGCGGCGGTGGCCGGTGATGTCGATGTCTCCGCAGTCGGCCAGGAGGTAGGGGTACGGCGCGGTGTGCGAGGGGAGGCCCGTCCGGGGTGACGTACTGGGGGCGACCGATGCCGACCTCGCCGAGGTAGTCCCAGCCGGTCCAGGTGAAGTCGCCGATGACGTGGCCGTGCTCCTTGACCAGGCTCCAGTTGCCGTCGATGCGGGTGGGGAAGGTCTCGGTGCCGAGGATGATCCGGTTGGGGAACAGGTCCTTGTCCAGGGCGTAGCGGGCCTCGGCGTAGTTCATGCCGGCCACGTCCAGGACGGCGAAGGATTCGGCCGTGCGCACGGTGACCAGCTCGGAGGAGCTGACCGCGTTCATCGCGTCCCCCGCGTCGGCCATGAGGGCGTTGATCCCGACGCTGTCGTCCGACGCCTGCTCCGGAGCCTGCTGTCCCAGCAGGGCCAGCTCGGAGATGACGGAGAGCATGCCGTTGATCGCGTTGGTGACGTAGCGGGTGGGGTCCAGTGAGCGGACCTTCTCGGCGAGCTTGCGCCCCCACGCGGCGCCGAACGGCGAGCCGGTCTCGGGGATCTCGTTGCCGATCGAGTAGAGGATCACGCTGGGGTGGTTGAAGTCCTTGGCGACCATCGCCTCGATGTCGCGCTCCCACCACTCCGGGAAGTTCAGGCTGTAGTCGAACTCGCTCTTGCCGGACGTCCACACGTCGAAGGCCTCGTCCACGACGAGCACGCCCAGGCGGTCGCACGCGTCCAGCATCGGCTTGCTCATCGGGTGGTGGGACATACGGATCGAGTTGAACCCGGCGTCCTTGAGGAGCCGGACCCGGCGTTCCTCGGAGTGGGCGAAGGTCGCCGCGCCGAGCACCCCGTTGT
>NZ_JBFAKW010000298.1:0-1407 GCF_040655955.1 Streptomyces sp. NPDC050263
AGGACTTCCGGCCGGCACACCGAGAGCACGCACCGGACGCCGCTCCTTGACGGGCAAACGTTGCCTGCCGCGGCACTAGATCAGGCTTGGTTGCGGGAGGCAGCCGAGGCGCTCGAGGATCGTGTCGAACGGCATGTCACGGTGCTCGCGGACCCTTTCGCCGCGCAGGACCAGGACGCAGCCACCGACCTGCATCAAAGGCCATCCTCAACTTGTCATGCAGGGCTCAGACACAGCTTCTGAGGCGCCGTATCGCAGCCCAGATGTGCGGCCACCTCCCTTTCTGCCTCGGTGACCTCCCCATGCTCATCAGTGAGCTGGCGCGCTGTCTGCGGCGGCCTTGGCTCACTGATCGCCTGACATCGTGCATGGACGGACCGCTGTTCGCTTGGGCGCACCAGTGCAGCAAGGCGGCGGAAGCGCAGGATGGCGACGGACAGTGGTTGCTGTGGAAGGTCCATCCCGCGCACCGGCCTCGTCCCTTGGCTGACGAACTCGCCCAGCACCTGCAGGAGGTGGCCGGCGGTGAAGCCGCGGAGGCTCCGCGTCCCAAACGGCGGCGCGGGCACAGCCGCCAGGCTGACGACGCCTTCGAAGCGGGCCTGACTCGTGCCCGGGCCTACGCGGCTGCGCGGGGGCATCTGGCCACACGGGCGGACACGCTCCAGGACAGCTTTCCTCTGGGGGCGTGGATGACCAACCAGCGCATGCTCCGTCTCGGGATGCCTGCCTGGCGCAGCGCCGCGCTGCGCGCACTGGACCCGTACTGGGACACGCCGTGGCCGACCCTGTGGCAGCGCACCTACCACCAGGCCAGATGCCACGTCGCGGAACAGGGCCCGTTGGATGCGCGGGGAGGATTTCCCGGTACCGGCCTCAGCCTGGGCGAGTGGCTGTACCTGCAGTGCACCCGCTATCCGGATCTGCATCCTGAGCAGCAACGGCTCCTTGCACGGCTGGGCATCGATGCCGCGGCGGCTCGGGATGCCCGGCCCCGGCGTCGCAGTCAGCGCTTCGGGGAGCAGGAGGCGCTCGCCCATGCCCGGGCCTGGACTCTGAAACACGGGAGCCTGGCGGGAGTCGGTGTCAGCACGGTGCATGAGGATTACCCGCTGGGCAGGTGGCTTTCCGACCGGCGCGGCCAGATGGGGCGCGGAGTGCTGTCGCCGGGCCGTGCCGAGGCTTTGACGCGGATCGATCCGTGGTGGCGGCCGCCCTGGCACTTGTGCTGGCAGCGTTCTTACGAGCATGCGTGTCAGCAGCTCCAGCGGGTGGGGGGCGGGGAGTTGGGTGCGGGCTTTGCGCTCATGGACGACTCTGCTGCGCAATTCGCTGCGGGGGTGAGGGCGGGTCGGCGATGATCGTTTCTGAGGTCGCTTCTTCTGTTGTGCGGCCATGGAGGCGGTA
>NZ_JBFAKW010000299.1:0-1377 GCF_040655955.1 Streptomyces sp. NPDC050263
CCTCGTACTGGACGTACTTGGGCTTTCGGCCGGTGCGGCGAGAGTGCGTGCCGGGCGTCGCGACGGGGCGAACGTTGCCTGCCGCGGCACTAGCCATCTGATGAGCGAGATGGCACAGACCGCCGACCACCTCGTCATCGTCGGCCACGGCCGGCTCCTCGCCGACACCGACATGAACAGCTTCATCGAGGACAACTCCGTCTCCAAGGTCAAGGTCCGCACCCCGGAGGCGGAGCACCTGCTGTCGCTGTTGAAGGCGAAGGGCATCAGCTCCCACAGGCAACTCGACGGAACCGTACTGGCCGTGGGCGTGGACGCGCCGACCGTCGGCGGCATCGCCTTCACCCACGGGGTGACCGTCCACGAACTGGCCACCGAGCACGGTTCCTTGGAGGAGGCCTTCATGCGGCTGACCGCGCAGGCCGTCGAGTTCAGGGCGGGGAGCCGATGATGACGGCGAACTCCCCGACCGCGGTCGTCCGTTCCGAATGGACCAAGGCACGCACCGTCCGCTCCACGTCCTGGACCCTGCTCCTCACGTTCGTGACCAGCGTCGGCATCGGCGTCACGAACTGCCTCTCCGTCAAGAAGGCCATCGCCGAGGACAGCCCGCTGGTCCGGCCCGACTTCCACCCCGCCAACTCCGGGTTCGTCGGAGTGGCCGTCGGCCAACTGGTCCTGGTGGTCTTCGCAGCCCTCCTCGTCTCCGGCGAACACTCCGGCGGAATGCTCCGGACCTCGCTGCTGGCCGTGCCCCGGCGCGGCCTGCTCTACGGGGCGAAGCTCACCGTCGGCGCGCTTTTGACGTTCGGGGTGTCCGTCGTCACCGTCCTCATCGCCTTCCTCGCCTCGGAACGGGCCCTCGGCTCCATCGGCGTACCGCTGGACAGCCCGGGGGTGCCGCGCGCGCTGGTGGGCGCGGTCGTCGATCTGACCCTCATCTGGATCTTCAGCGCCGGCGTGGCGGTCATGCTGCGCAGCCCGGTGACGTCTCTCAGCGTCCTGATCCCGTTGCACTTCATCCTGCCGACCTTCATGCTCAACGTCCCCGGCCTCAAGACGATCGCGTACTACCTCCCCACCCAGGCGGGCGCGCAGCTCATGCAAGTGGCCAGACAGGGCGACTCGACCCTGTCCGCGGGCACCGGGCTGGCCGTGCTGCTCGCGTGGACGACGGCCGCTGTCATCGGCGGTCACATCGCCCTGCGCTCCCGGGACGCATGACCCGGGACCGGTCAGGGACCCGCAAGAGGACTGTCGTACCGGGGTGCGGAGGCCTCGGAGGCGTGGAGCCCCTCGGCCTCGATGGAGCCGGTGGCCGAGGCGGCCGTACGTCGTGCCGCTCGGCCACCGGCACCATGCCACCGCCGGCGGCGG
>NZ_JBFAKW010000300.1:0-1354 GCF_040655955.1 Streptomyces sp. NPDC050263
GTGGGCGGCGAGTCGGCACCGATCGGTCCGAACCGCGGCGAGAGATCCGGATCACAGAGGTCGTGATCGCCCGCGTACAGCTTCAGGCTGTTCATCAGCCCGTCGACCTCGCCGGAGGCGTCGTTGGCGAGGGTGTCGCCGGAGAGCGTGAGGTCGGCCGCGGGTGAGTTCAGGACGACCGCACAGGGCATCGGCAGCTTCTCCTCCTGGAGCCTCAGAAGAAGGCCGGCCACGAGGTTTCCCCCCGCGGACAGTCCGCTGATCGCGATGGAAGCCGGGTCGTGGCTCTTCAGAAGGGTCCGGTACGCGTCGAGGCAGTCGTCCGGAGCCGCGGGGTAGGGGTGGTCGGGCGGCATGCGGTAGTCGACGCTCCACACGGTGACTCCGTAGGCGCCCGCGACGAATCGTGCCGCGGACTTCGTCGCCGGGCCCCCGCCCCAGGTGAACGCCCCGCCGTGCACGCTGAGAAGGACGCGCCGGTCATCCGGTGCGAGGCCTTCCGGGGTGCCGACGTGCACGACCGTGTTCGGCAGGTCGAGTGTGCGGACCTCGACCGGGACTCCCGTGTCCACGGCGCCCGTGGTCGCGAGCCCGAGGGCGTCCGCGTACTCCGGTGCCGAGGCGCCCGCGACGACGGCACGCCAGGCCTCGATGTCGTCCGGTTCGGGCGAGGGCACCTGCGGGCGTGCCTTCAGCATCGCCAGCCAGGCCTGGGCTTCGGGACTCAGCCCGTACTCGGTGTGGTGTTCCGTCATGACGCCGGCACCTCTCCGGACCGCGCGACGCCACCGAGCCAGGCCAGGCTCGGCTTCGGCTGCCGCTCGAAGGTCTCCCGGTCGACGGCGATGAGTCCGAACGTCGGCTCCCAGTGCCCCCACTCGTAGTTGTCGAGCGCGCTCCAGTGGAGGTAGCCGCGGACGTCGACGCCGTCGTCCATGGCGGCGGAGAGGTGCCGCAGCGCCTCGCCCGTGTACGCGATGCGGCGGGTGTCGTCGCCGATGGCGATGCCGTTCTCGGTCACGAGCACCGGGACGCCGCCGGTGACGTCCCACGCGTGGCGCACCGCCATGCCCAGGGCGTCCGGCCGGTACGCGCTGCCGACGAGGGTGTTGTCGGGGTGGGGCGCGTGCGGCACGGGGCCGTTCTCGTCGACCTCCTGCGTGGAATAGGACTGGACGCCGATGAAGTCGTCCTGCCGCGCGGCCTCCAGGTACAGGTCCTCCCGGACGTAGCGCTCCTCGACGAGCTTCGCCTTGTGCTCCGGCTTCGAGGTGAGCGCCTGGTTGGCGATCGTCCAGCCGACCTTGGCGTCGGTACGCTCCCTGAGGATCGCGCGCGCCCACGACGCGGCGCG
>NZ_JBFAKW010000301.1:0-1335 GCF_040655955.1 Streptomyces sp. NPDC050263
GGGGGTTCCCCCCGAGAAGTGGACACCAGTTCGTGATGTTATGCGGCGAGTGTCATCGTATCCGACTGCAGTTCGTACTCCTGCTCCCGGGCGACGGGGCTGAGTTGGCCGTTGGCCGAGTGCCGTCGTCGGGTGTTGTAGTGGGTCAGCCAGCGGAAGACCTGCCGACGGCATGTGGTGGCCCCCGGGAAGCGGCGGGCGCCCTTGAGGATCTCCCGCTTCAGCGAGGCGTGGAAGCTCTCGCAGGCGGCGTTGTCCGCGGAGGTCCCGACCGCGCCCATGGACTGGGTGACGCCCAACTGCGCGCACAGGTCGGCGAACTGACGGCTGGTGTACTGCGCGCCGTGATCGGTATGGAAGATCGCTCCGTCGAGGCTGCCGCGGGTGGCGGCGGCCATCGTGAGCGCGTCGGCGACCAGACCGGTGCGCATGTGGTCGGCGATCGACCAGCCGACCACCCGGCGGCTGAAGCAGTCCAGCACGGTCGCCAGATAGAGGAACTCCCCGTCGCCGACGGGCAGATACGTGATGTCGCCCATGTACTTGGCGTTCGGCGCGGCGGCGGAGAAGTCGCGCCGGAACAGGTCCGGCACGGGGGTGGCGGACGGCTCGGGCACCGTGGTGCGGACTCTCTTGCGCAGGTGAGTGCCGACGATGCCGAAGGCACGCATGACCCGGGCCACCTTCTTTTCGTTGATCGGCGCTTGGTCGGCCTCCCGGAGCTCGGCGGTGATGCGCGGGGCGCCGTAGGCGCCGTCGAACTCGGCGTGTATGGCCTTGATCCTGGCGGCGAGGGCGGCGTCCGCCTGCTCGCGGGCAGTGCGGGTCGGGGCGGCGTCGCGCCACTTGTAGTAGCTGGAGCGCCGCACGTCCATGACCTGGCACAGCCGCTTGACGGGGAAGTCCTCCCGGTGGGCGGAGATGAACGTGAAGCGGCTCACCAGTTCATCTCCGAGGCGAAAAACTTCGTCGCCTTGCGCAGGATGTCGCGTTCCTGGGCGAGCTTCTGGTTGTCCTTGCGGACCGCCTTCAGCTCGGCCTCCAGGGCTGCGATGCGTTCGCGCAGCTCGTCGGGGTCGGCTTGGCCGGCCGGGGTGGTGCTGGTCACGTTCTTCCTGGTGGTGCCGGTGGCTTCAGTGCGGGCGCGGTGGGCGCTCACCCAGTTCCGCAGGGTCTCGCGGCTGACGCCGAGGTCGTCACCGATCTGGGAGTAGGTATGGCTCGGGTCCGATAGGTACAGCGCGACGGCGTCGGCCTTGAACTCGGGCGAGTATACCCTCATCACCATAAATGACTCCTTCTGGCCGGTCCCCTGCGGGGCCGGATCGAAGGTGT
>NZ_JBFAKW010000302.1:0-1310 GCF_040655955.1 Streptomyces sp. NPDC050263
GCTCGACTGCCGGCCGACGATGTGGGTGGCGGTGCCGAGGAACTGGAACAAGCTCAGGCAGGCCGTCGAGCGCGCCATCGCCGATGAGGGCGATGAGACCCGCCGCAAGGCCGTCGCCCAGGCGATCGCCACAGGGACCCGGTTCGCCAGCCTGGTCCGGGCGGGCGAACCGGTCGAGGCGGAACTCGCCGTCGCACACGCCTCGGCCGACACCGCGGTGCTGTCCGGCCTGCGCGAGCGTCTGGGGCTCGAACAGGTGCGGTGGGCCGTCTCCGGAGCGGCGCCCACGCCGCCCGCGACCCTGGAGTTCTTCGCCTCCCTCGGCATCGGCATCTGCGAGGGCTGGGGCATGTCCGAGCTCAGCTGCTTCGTCGCCGTCAGCGCGCCCCCGCAGGCCCGGTTCGGCACGGTCGGCAGACTGCTGCCGGGCCTGGAGGGGCGCTGTGCCGACGACGGCGAGTACCTCGTACGCGGGCCCTCGCTGATGAGGGGATACCGCGCCGATCCGGAGCGGACCCGCGAAGCGGTGGACGAGGACGGCTGGTTCCACACGGGCGATGTCGTCGTGGCCGATGAGGACGGATACCTGACGATCGTCGACCGCAAGAAGGACCTCATCATCAACGAGGCGGGCAAGAACATCTCGCCCGTCGGCGTGGAGTTCGCCGTGGCCACGGCCTCTCCTCTCATCGGTACGGCGGTGGCGATCGGCGACAACCGCCCGTACATCACCGCGCTGCTGGTCCTCGACCCCCAGGCCGCGACCGCCTTCGCCGCCGCACACTCCCTGGATCCGGATCCCAGGACGCTGGCCGACTCGGCCCCGCTCATCGACGCCCTCGCGGCGGCCGTGGCCCTGGGCAACCGCCAGTTGTCCCGTGTGGAGCAGGTCAAGCGGTTCAAGGTCGTGCCCGCGTACTGGGAGGGCGACAGCGACGAACTCACCGCCACCTTGAAGCTCAGGCGGCAAAAGGTCGCGGAGAAGTACGCGACCGACATCGCGGCCCTGTACGCCGACCCGCTCGCCGCCGACGTCAGACAACCGATCGACCAAGTGACCAACTGACCAGCCGACTGACCAGCCGACTGACCAGCCGACTGACCAGCCGACTGGCTGGCCGACTGGCTGGCCGACTGGCCGACTACCGGCGCTTTCCCGACAACGAGGCGCTCGCCCGGGCCGCGCTCGAACAGAGCATGACCGAGCGACTCTCCCGTGCCACGGAGCGGGCGCTGGGCGCGGAGGATCCCAAAGAGGGGCCTGGTCACGCTGCTGGAGGCGACCCTCGCCAGGGTGGCCCGCGATCACA
>NZ_JBFAKW010000303.1:0-1290 GCF_040655955.1 Streptomyces sp. NPDC050263
CGCAGCAGGACAAGAACCTCTTCCACTACGGGGACGACGCCGGCCTGCTGAAGGTCCAGGGCATCTACCTGCTCACCCTTCGCAAGACGGTGACCGAGCATCCCGAACTGGTGGAGAAGATGCTTCGGGCGCTCAAGAAGACGACCGATTTCATGGCCGCCGACCCCGACCGGTCCGGTGAGATCCTCGCCGAGGCCGTGAAGGGTGGCGACGCGAAGTCGCTGGCTGCCCAGATCAAACTCGACAACCCGGCGCTGAACCAGACGGACGCGCAGACAGCCGCCCTGTTGCAGATCGAGACGTTCCTCAAGTCGAGCGGCAAGATCACCGACGACGTCGACGTCAAGGCCGGCATGGACCTCGGGCCGCTGCACGACGTACTCGGGTCGAAGAAATGAACGAAACGAACATGACGAAGTCCGGGGCTGCGGCCCTGAGCCTCTCCAAGGTCGGCATCACCTTCGGCAACGACGAATGGGTGCTGAAGGACGTCGACCTGGAGGTACCCGAAGGACAGTTCTTCGTCCTGGTCGGCCCGAGCGGGTGCGGCAAGTCCACGCTGCTCAAACTCTTCGCCGGCACGCACGCGGCCTCGCAGGGCGAGGTCCGGGCACAGGGCAGGCCCGTCGTCGCGCCCGGGCCCGACCGGGCGGTGGTGTTCCAGGGAGTCGACAGCCCGCTGATGGAGTGGCTCACCGTCCGGGGCAACGTCGAGTTCGCCCTCAAGCTGTCCGGCGTGCCGCGGAGCAAGCGGCCGAACATCGCCACGGAGTATCTGGAGAAGGTCGGCCTGCTGCCCGCCGCCAAGAAATACCCCGACCAGCTCTCGGGCGGCATGAAACAGCGCGTGCAGATCGCCCGCGTACTGGCGGTGGAACCGCAGACCATCCTCATGGACGAGCCGTTCGCGGCACTGGACGCCCAGAGCCGGCGGTTCCTCCAGCGCGAACTCGTCCGGCTGTGGTCCGAGAACCGGCGAACCGTCCTCTACATCACCCACGACGTGCGAGAGGCCGTGCTCCTGGGCCAGCGGATCGCCGTCATGACGGCGCCGCCGCAATCTGGGATCAAGACGGTCGTCGACGTCCCACTGCCCTACCCGCGAGACGAGTTCGACAGCGCCTTCGTCGACATCATGCACGAAGTGGACGCGGCGATCTCGGAGGAGGTGACCAAGCTGTGGGAGCGCGGCGCGGTGTGAAGTTCCTGCTGATGGGCCTGTCGGCGGTCAGTGTCGTGGTCGGGCTCGTCGCCTGGCAGCTCGGGGCGCGCGGTGCCGACCCGACCCTG
>NZ_JBFAKW010000304.1:0-1280 GCF_040655955.1 Streptomyces sp. NPDC050263
ATCTGGCGGCGCGCGCATCAGGCGGAGGCGCGACGGCATCATTTCCGAAGGCGGCTACGACTCCAGATGATCAAGATCTAGCCCTGTAGTACTAGGGCCTGTTCTGAGTCGGGATCATGGGGTGGCTGGGAGGCTGCGGAGCCAGATGATTGCACCGCGTAGGTGCAGTCCGGCTTCGTAGCTTTCGGGTGTCTTGTCGTACCGGGTGGCCAGGCCCCGCCACTGCTTGAACTTGTTGATGGCGCGCTCCACGGTGTTGCGATCTTTGTAGAGCGTGGCGTCGTGGCCGACCGGGCGGCCTCCGGCCGATCCCCTTTTCTTGCGGTTGGCCGCCTGGTCGGCCTTCTCCGGGATTACTGCCTTGATCTTCCGTTTACGCAGGTGAGCGCGGTTGGCGCGGGAGGAGTATGCCTTGTCCCCGGCGACAGCGCCGGGACGGGAGCGGGGCCGGCCGACCGGGCCACGCACCCTGATCTTGCGCAGGACCGGGATGAACTGCGGGCTGTCCGCGGCCTGCCCGGGGGTGAGGATGATCGACAGCGGTCGGCACCGACGCTCGACCGCAAGATGGATCTTGGACGTCAGCCCGCCCCGAGAACGCCCCAGCTTCGCGGCCTTCAGCCGGGCCTTGTGCCGACGACGCACCGCACGGCGCCTTTCCCGCTCCGCATCCTCCCCGCCCCCGTCCGGCTCACCCGTCACATCGTCTTGTCGACTCGCCGCAGCCCCTTTTCCTCTGCCAGGGCCTTCTCCAGATCGGCAAGCAACTCGGGATCGACCACCATCCCGGCCGCGTGATGGTGCCCCCGGCTGACTGTGGAGTCCACGCTGACCAGACTGAGATCGACGTCCCCGCGAGCCGCCGCCTCGGTGATCATCACGTCCATGAGCGTTTGGAAGATCCCTCCGACGGCCCACAGCCGGAACCGGTCATAGATCGTCGACCAGGAGCCGTAGCTCTCCGGCACATCCCGCCAGGGACAGCCGGTCCGGAACCTCCACATCACCGCGTTGAAGTAGCTGCGCAGGTCAGGGATCGGCCCGAACGCCCCCAGCGGCAGGTACGGCTCGATCAACTCCCACTCGCCATCGGTCAGATCACCACGAGTCATTCGACCGGTCTACCGCAGCTGGCACCCTCCCGAAGCGGGAATGACCGAATCCCGTGATCTCAACTCAGAACAGGCCCTAGTACTACAGGGCTAGATCTTGATCATGGGGTGATGGGAGGCTCTGGCTGTGGCCACGACACAGCCCCATGAACCTGATCGTCCGTCGGA
>NZ_JBFAKW010000305.1:0-1278 GCF_040655955.1 Streptomyces sp. NPDC050263
AAGCGGCCCGCTCGGTGCTGGACGGCGTCTGTTCCGGCTGGGACGTTTCCACGCGGTCGGTGCTGCCGCCGTGGGGCGCGCGGGAGGGGCGGGAGCTGGCCTTGCGTGCTCCGGAGAGCAGCTTGTTGAGGGTGAAGCGGCAGGCGATCTCCTTGACGCCGGCGCCGGTGCGTCCGCTGATGCTGAGCGCGTTGACCTTGTCGTCGGGGTAGGAGAACTGGGTGACGCCCTGGTCCCGGCCGAGGCTGAGGCACTGGCCGGCGAAGAACATCCGGACGGGGGCGGCTTTCTTGCCCGCGATGCGGCGCAGGACGGTGTCGGCGGCGGCGGGGCCGAGCTGGGTGGCGGCCTGGCAGCTCATGCGGAAGGGGTGGTCGGGCATGACGCCGGCGTCTCCGGCGGCGATGATGCGTTCGTCGTCCACGCTGGTGAGGGTGGTGTCGGTGATGAGGCGGCCGTCGGCGTCGGTGCGCAGTCCGCTGCGGGCGGCGAGGTCGGGGACGCGGAATCCGGCGGTCCAGACGGTCACCTCGCTGGGCAGCGAGCGGCCGTCGTCGAGCCGGACGGTGTCCTGGGTGACTTCCGTGACCCGGGCGCGGGGGCCTTCGATGACGTGGACGCCCAGCCTGGCGAGCCGGCGGGCGACCGGGCGGCGGACCCGGGCGTGCAGGGAGGGGCCGAGGACGCGGCCGCAGACCAGGGTGACCTTGCGGCCGGCCTCCGCGAGCTCGGCGGCGGTCTCCAGGCCGGTCGGGCCGGAGCCGACCACGGTCACCGGAGCCGACTCGGAGGCCGTGTCGAGGGCCAGCCGCAGGCGTTGGGCTCCCTCGAAGTCCGACACCCAGTGGGCGAACTCCGCGGCTCCGGGGACGCCGGGGTCGGCGGCGCCGCTGCCGACCGCGTAGACGAGGTAGTCGTAGGAGAGCGTGCCGCCGCCCGCGAGGGACACCCGGCGCGCGGCGGCGTCGATCAGGGTCGCGGTGTCGACGACCAGCCGCGCGTTCGCGCCCAGCACCTCGTCGAAGCCCTCGACCGCGTCGTCGGAGCCGGTCACGAGCTGGTGCAGACGGATCCGCGAGACGAACTCGGGACGCGGATTGACCACGGTCACCGACACGCCGTCGCGCCGTGCCAGCCTGTTGGCCGCGGTCACGCCCCCGTACCCTCCGCCGACGACGACTACCTCGACGTTCGCGTTCATGATGTCTCCTCGTGCTGTGGTGGACTCGGCATGGAGACACCGGCCGCCGGTCCGCCGTAACAGCCCACGAATGAGAC
>NZ_JBFAKW010000306.1:0-1271 GCF_040655955.1 Streptomyces sp. NPDC050263
GTCGCGACGCCCGGCACGCACTCTCGCCGCACCGGGCGAGAGCACGCACCGAACGCCGCTCCTTCTCCCACGGAGATCCATCAGAAGCCCCCTAGGCCCCGGCGTACATCCGTTCTACAGTCGACTGGACGGCCCCGGCCTGTGGCGGGCCCTTCACCTACCGTGACTTCGCAGCCTCCTGCGCCGGACGCCGGGTTACTCCCGCAACCCGGGCGCGCGCGGTCGAGGACCGGTCCGGTCGGCGGTTTCGGGGGAGCGGGCCGCCGACCGGGCCCGGTGGCCGCGGAGTTGACGCCAGGACCTGCCCCAGGGCAGGTCCTAGGTGTTCTGTCCAGGGAGGTCAAGAACTCCCCGAGGCCCTCGGGGGTGGTGCGGAAGCGCAGATAGAGATCCTGGCCGCTCTCTTCGCTGCCGTCGCCCGGGACCACCAGATACGAGGTCTCCCCGGCCTTCGGCGGCACCGCGAGCCGGATGGCCTGCTGGAGCTCGGCCCCCGGGATGTCCTGCCGCTCGCGCGGGGGCACGAGCAGGGCGTCGTCCTCGAACCCCACCGGCCACGGCGGTTTCAGCAGGAGCGCTCCGCCGAACAGCAGCAGGGCGCCGCACGCCACCACCAGAAGTACGCCGGACAGTCCGCGCCTTACGCGCTCCGCGCGGGTCGTGTCCCCCATCGGATTCTCTTCCTCTTCCTGAAGTTTCCCGTGCGACGCCTCAAAGAGAGTGACATCAGTGGATCATCGAATCCACACGCCCTTTCCATGAATTGGAAAAGACACTGCCCCCTCCCGGGCCCCGGTCGGCCGCTGATTCTCACGATCAGTAGCGACTTCATGGAATAAATATGAATGTCTGCACAGAAAGCATGCGCACACCTGCCGAACCGTTGATCTCGGGTTGGTGATCGCTTTGCATTCATGGCGATCTGTCCGGGCTGGTGCCCGCCGCCCGGTGCATCGATACTCACCTCCGGCTCCGGACGATCTTGCGTTCGGCCATCGAAATAGAGGGGGCGACCTACAGCTCGAGCAACGGCGATGTCATCCTGCAGCTCACAGACCTGCACGGAGACGTCACGATGACCCTGCGCACCAACGACGCGAACACCGCCGTCGTCGTCACGGCCACTGACGAGTACGGAAATTCCGTGGCCGGCGCCTGCAGTGCCCGCTACCGCTGGCTAGTGCCGCGGCAGGCAACGTTCGCCCGTCAAGGAGCGGCGTCCGGTGCGTGCTCTCGGCGTGCCGGCCGGAAGTCCTCGTACTGGACGTACT
>NZ_JBFAKW010000307.1:0-1257 GCF_040655955.1 Streptomyces sp. NPDC050263
CACGACAGCTGTAGTTCTTGATTGTCAGCGTGTCCGTGCTGGTCAGGGCCGGGGCGCCGTGGGCACAGGAACGGCCACCGTGATCATGAACGTTTGTGACGACGATCAAGGACCAGGTGGCCGCGGAGGCCACGATAGCCGAGCGTGAGTGGACGGACGTCATAGGGGCGGCCATGGCCGCGGTGGCGAACTGCTTCACTCGGCGTGAACCCCGCCTGCTGGCACGGGAGATGTGCGAGGCGATGCTGATGGAGCTGGACACCCGCAACTGCTGGACGCTCGCCGAGGCCCTGGGCCACTGTGGTCCGCACCGCCTGCAACACTTTCTCGCGCGCGCCCGCGTCGACCACGACCTGGCCCGCGACCGCCTCGCCGCGTGGATCACCAGCGAACTCGCCGATGACCAAGCCGTACTGGTGGTGGACGAGACGGGCGACGAGAAGTCCTCCAGCGACGCAGTCGGGGCAGCCCACCAGTACTCCGGGGCCCTGGGCCAAGTGGGCCTGTGCCAGGTCGCCGTCCACCTCACCTATGCCTCCCGGCGCGGCCACGCGGTGATCGACCGGGAGCTGTACCTGCCCGCCGCCTGGGCCGCCGACGAAGAGCGGCGCCTGCTCACCCACGTCCCCGACGAACGGGAATTCGCCACCAAACCGCAGCTGGCCGCCAGCATGCTCGAACGCGCCCGCGCCCTGGGCATCCACGCCCGCTGGACGGCCGGCGACGAGGTGTACGGCGGACGCGAACTGCGCCTGGCCGCCCGCCGCCTGGGCTTCGACTACACCATGGCCGTCAGGACGGATCACCGCGTCACCACCTCGGCCGGCGCCTTCACCGCCGCCGAACTCGCCGGGCACGTTCCCAAGAACGCCTGGGCACGCATGCGCACCGGTCACGGACTCAAGGGCGACCGCCACTACGACTGGGCCCTGCTCGACGTACCCGCCGACGACACCCCCACCGGACACGCGGCCGGCCACTCCCACCTGGTCATCCGCCGCCACCGCTACACCGGCCAACTCTCCTTCTACCGCTGCCACTCCGCCACCCCCGTCGCCCTGGCCACACTGGTCGACGTGATCTGCTGCCGCTGGAAGATCGAAGAGGATTTCCAGCTCGGCAAGAGTGCCTGCGGCCTCGACCAGGGCCAGACCACCTGCTGGAACTCCTGGATGCGCTGGACGTTCATCGGCATGCTCGCCGCCGCCGTCCTCACTGTCACCCGTCTGCGCACCACCGCCCAGGCCACCCGCGGCC
>NZ_JBFAKW010000308.1:0-1239 GCF_040655955.1 Streptomyces sp. NPDC050263
GCGTCGGTAGCGGCGTCCGGGAGGCGGGGGGCGGGCGGGGGAGGGTGGGGGGGCCGGTGGCCGCGGCGCTCGCGGGGCGGAGGGGCGGGGGGGCGGGCGGGGGGGCGGGGGGGCGGGGCGGCGTGCCCCCGGGGGTGGGCGGGGGCCCACGGCAGCCATCGCCCGAGAACACCCCCGACGGGTAGCGTCGGAACGTGCCGTGCCGGCCGGCACGGTGTGCCGCTCGAGTGAAAGAGACGTGATGTCCCCGACGATCCGCAGGGCTGTCATCCCCGCCGCCGGACTCGGCTCCCGTCTGCTGCCCCTGACGAAGGCGACACCGAAGGAGATGCTCCCGGTCGGCGACAAGCCGGTCATCGAGCACACCGTCCGGGAGCTGGTGGACTCCGGCATCACCGACATCACCATCGTCGTGTCCGGTGGCAAGAGCCTCATCCAGGACCACTTCCGCCCCAACCCCGCCCTCGTCGAACAACTCCGCGCGGACGGCAAGACGGCCTACGCGGACGCCGTCGAGGAGGTCGCGGAGCTGGCCCGCCGAGGTCACATCACCTATCTGGACCAGTACGGCCCGTACGGCAACGGCACCCCGGTGCTGAACGCCGCCCGGGCCTTCGGCGACGAGCCGGTGCTGGTGCTGTGGCCCGACGACGTCTTCGTGGCCGACGTCCCCCGCGCCCAGCAGCTGATCCGCGCGTACGAGCAGACCGGCTGCCCGGTGCTGGCCCTTCTGCCGATGGACCCCACCCATTCCCAGCGGTACGGCGTGCCCATCGTCAAGGAGGACCTCGGCGGCGGCCAACTGCGCATCACCGGCCTGGTCGAGAAGCCCGAGCCCGCCTCCGCCCCCTCGTCGTACGCGGCCATCGGCGGCTACGTCGTCACCCCCGGCATCATCGACGAACTGCGCGAGCAGACCCGCCGCTGGTACGAGCACCGCACCGGCGAGGTCTATCTGACCCACGCCATCAACGCCTACGCCGCCACCCGCGCGGTGTACGGACAGGTCATCAAGGGCCGCTGGTACGACACCGGCAACCCGGCCGACTACCTGGTCGCCCAGATGGCGTTCGCCCTCGCCCACCCGGAGTACGGCCCCCTTGTGCGCGACCTGGTCGCCGGACTCGACGGCGATCCCGCGGCCGCGCTCCAGGCGGAAGCCGACGCCTGACCTCGCCGGTGCTGAAGAGCGCTGAAGGGCCGGATCGACGGGCCGCCCGCCTCGGTGGGCGGCCCGTC
>NZ_JBFAKW010000309.1:0-1237 GCF_040655955.1 Streptomyces sp. NPDC050263
CTAGTGCCGGATCAGGCAACGTTTGCCCTGTCGACGACGGCGCGTAGGCGCCGGTCGTCGGCATGGCGGTTTCGCCAGATGATGTAGCGGCGGATCATGCTGCCCTGTTCCTTGTGGTCGGCATGGTCGGTGCCGTCGAGGGTGAAATAGCGCAAAGCCGTGAACTGGGCCTCGATGCGGTTGAGCCACGAGGAGTTCGTCGGGGTGTAGGCGATCTCGACGTTGTTCGCCGCCGCCCAGGTGCCGACCCGCTGGCACTTCTTCGTGGTCAGATGCGGGGAAAAGTTGTCGCAGACGATCGCGATGCGGACACCGGCCGGGTAAAGGGTGCGCAGGTAGCGGCAGAACTCCAGGAACTGGGTGCGTCGCTTGATGGGCTTGATGTGGCCGTAGAGCTTGTCCTTGGCCAGGTCCAGGGCGGCGAACAGGTGCCGCACCCCGCCGTAGCGGTTGTAGGTCGCCCGCCGCCGACGACGTGGTTCACGGTCGGGGTTCTTGTGCTTGCCGCCGCGTTCGGCCCACTGCCGGCCAGGGTGGGGCATCAGGTTGAGCGGCCCGAACTCGTCCAGACAGAAGACGACTTCGGGCTCGCCGTCCTCGGGTATGACCTCGCCGTCGGCGATGGCATACAGGTGCTCGACGCGGGCCTTCTTGGCCGCGTAGTCCGGGTCGCGGGAGGTCTTCCACGTCTTCAGGCGTTGAAAAGAGACGCCTTCCTCGCGGAGCAGGATGCGCAGGCCCTCGTGGCTGATGTCGTCGACCACCCCCTCGGCGACCAGGAAGTCCGCCAGCTTGGTCAGACTCCAGGTCGAGAACGGCAGGTCATGCTCGGTCGGCTTGGACTTGGCGATCTTCTTGATCTCGCGACGCTCGGGCAGCGTGAACGTCTTGGGGCGGCCACCCTTGTACTTCGGGTAGAGCGAGTCGAAGCCGTCGGTGTTGAAGTTGTGAATCACATCGCGGACCCGGTCGTCGCTGGTGAACGACACCTCGGCGATCTTCGCCACCGGCATGCCCTGCGCGGACAGCAGCACCATCTGGGCACGCCGCCAGGTCACCACCGACCCGGTCCCCCTGCGGATGATCCGCAGAAGCCGTCTGCCCTCGTCGTCATCGATCTCACGCACGCGCACCCGTTCTGCCACCCGGACAGAGTGCCGGACACGCGCCGCCCGGCACAGCACCCGGACGACGCGTCACATCACAACAGGGCAAACATTCCCTGCTACGGCACTAG
>NZ_JBFAKW010000310.1:0-1229 GCF_040655955.1 Streptomyces sp. NPDC050263
GGGCGGTTTCCACTGATCGTTGCGAATCAGCAGTAGGCCAGTTCTCCTGACCAGCGTCTCATGGCCTCGGCCGGTGTGCGGTCTCCGAGGACGAGCCGGGGCCGTTCGTTGAGCTGCCGTTCGACTTGCGCAAGGTCGCGGGCGGTGTAGTGGGCGAGGCTGGTGCCTTTGGGGAAGTACTCCCGCAGCAGGCCGTTGGTGTTCTCGTTGGTGCCGCGCTGCCAGGGCGAGTGCGGGTCGCAGAAGTAGATCCTGAAGCCGGTCAACTCCTCTACTTCGTCGTGGTGGTAGAGCTCGCGTCCCTGGTCCCAGGTGAGGGTGCGCCGCAGGGAGCCGGGCCAGTGGGCGGTCTGGGCGACGAGGGCGTCGCGGACCTGCGGGGCCTTCCATCCGTCGGGCAGGTGGATGAGCCGGGTGTAGCGGGTGGCGCGGTCGACCAGCGTGCCGATCGCGGATCCCTGTCCCTTGCCGACGATGAGATCGCCCTCCCAGTGGCCGGCCTGCTGACGGTCCTCGGCCTCGCGGGGGCGGGTGTGGACCGAGCGCATGTTCGGGATGGCGTTCTTGGTGGGTATGCCCCGGCGCTGCTTCTTCCGGCGGGTCCTGCGGGTGCGCAGCCGGGCGGTGCGTTTGTCGAGCAGTCCGTTGTAGAGGGCGCGGTAGATAGTCTCCGGACAGGCGTTCAGGTCGGGTCGGTCGGGGCTGGTGCGCGCGAGATGACGGGTGATCTGCTGTGGTGACCAGCGCTGCTTCAGCTTGTCGTTGATTACGTCCCGCAGCGCACGGATGGCGCGCAGCTTCTCCTCCTTCGGGCGGGCCCTGCGCAGGATGGCATGGTTGTGGGACCACCACGGGTTGTAGCGGCCGTCGGGTCCGCGGCCGCGCGAGATCTCCCGATACACGGTCGAGCGGTGCTTGCTGATCTCCTCGGCGATCTGCGCGGCCGTACGGCCGGCGAGCAGCCCTTCGGCGATCACGATGCGGTCGTCCTGAGTGAGGTAGCGGTCATCGATGAGCTTGTCGGGCAGGAGCATGCGTCCAGCCTTGATGAACCACACCGAGCCTGCGCTGGTGGATACGCCCACCCGGCGGGCAGCGGCTGCCCCTTTCAGGCCACCTCTACGCAGTTCGAAGTACTTCTTCGGTACCGACAGCGGCAGGCGGTTCGGCGGGTACTTCGGCACGGGACGGACTCCTTCCAGGAGTCGCAACCACCGATAGAAACCGCT
>NZ_JBFAKW010000311.1:0-1226 GCF_040655955.1 Streptomyces sp. NPDC050263
TCCACCCGCGCGCGATCGGCCACAAGGTGACGGTGCGGGTCGACACCCAGACCGTGTCCGCCACCTGCAACGGCACACAGGTGGCCTGGCACCCGCGCTGCTGGGCCCGCCACCAGACCCTCACCGACCCCGCACACGCCGAGGCCGCCCGCCTGCTGCGCGGCGAGTTCCTACACGCCAGAGCCACCGCCCAAGCACATACGGCACCGGCCGAAGTGGAGGTCGAGCAACGCGCGCTGGCCAGCTACGACCGCATGTTCACCGTCATCGACGGCGGCGCCGAGAGCGACGGCGCCGGCCACGACGGGGCGGAGGCGTCCTGATGCCGTCCACCACCGCAGCCAAGGCCACCACCAGCACCACGGCCGGCCGCCGCACCGGCGAGCAGACAGCCTCCGACCTGGCCTTCTACTCCCGGGCCATGAAGGCCCCGGCGCTGCTGGACGCCGCCGAACGCCTCGCCGAACGCGCCCGGACCGAAGCATGGACCCACACCGAGTACCTGGTGGCCTGCCTGCAGCGGGAAGTCGCCGCCCGCGAGTCGCACGGCGGCGAAGCCCGTATCCGCTCCGCCCGCTTCCCCGCGCTCAAGACGATCGAGGAGCTGGATGTCACCCATCTGCGCGGCATGACGCGCCAACAACTCGCACATCTGGGAACATTGGACTTCATCACCGGCAAGGAGAACGCGATTTTCCTCGGGCCGCCGGGCACGGGCAAGACGCACCTGGCCATCGGGCTCGCGGTCCGCGCCTGCCAGGCCGGCCACCGCGTCGCGTTCGCGACCGCCGCCGAGTGGGTCGACCGCCTCGCCGCCGCCCACCACACCGGCCGCCTCCAGAACGAGCTGATCAAGCTCTCCCGCTACCCACTGATCGTCGTGGACGAGGTCGGCTACATCCCCTTCGAGGCCGAGGCCGCGAACCTCTTCTTCCAGCTCATCTCAAACCGATACGAACGCGCGTCCGTGATCGTCACGAGCAACAAGCCCTTCGGGCGCTGGGGCGAGGTCTTCGGCGACGAGACCGTCGCCGCCGCCATGATCGACCGCCTCGTCCACCACGCCGAGGTCCACTCCCTCAAAGGCGACTCCTACCGGATGAAAGGCCGCAGCCTCGGCCGCGTCCCCACCGCCGCGACCGAAACCGACTGACCGACAGCAACCAACGACACGGGGGTCACGTTTCAACCGCCCAAAATGGGTCAAATTTCAGCCGCCCCCGACA
>NZ_JBFAKW010000312.1:0-1186 GCF_040655955.1 Streptomyces sp. NPDC050263
GATCGCCGAGCCGCTGCACGTCCACGGGATCGCGCCGATCTGGATCTACAGCGGCCCCTACGTCCTGCGATCGGGCCACGCGTGGGTGGAGATCACCGCGCAGAAGACCACGTTGGACCTGCATGTGAAGGCGTCCAACCCGCAGCGCTACGAGTCCCTGCACATCGAGGGACCCGACAGCGCGGACTTCGACATGAACCTGAACCTCCTGGACCGCGAGACGTCGAAGGCGTTCTTCACCGAGCTGCGACGCCGGAACCGGGCGGCGAGCACGATCCTCGCCCAGGTCGGCGCCGCCCTGAGGTCGCCCGAGGGACCGTTCGCGGGCGCGGAGCCGGCCCAGGTCCTCCTGGTCGGACACTCGCAGACCGGCAGTGTGACCACCTACTTCATCGAGGACGCCCACGACGTTCAGCGCCTCGCCGACGGCTCGCCCGTCTACGACGGCTTCTTCCCGTCGGGCTTCCCCCTCGCCGCCTTCCACGACGTGGACGTACCCGTCGTGCAGGTCATGAGCGACGGAGACGTCTCCGTCCCCGACTACTCGTTCTTCCCCGGCTACGAGGGCCGCCAGTACCGTCGCGACGACAGCGACGAGCCCGGCGACCGGTTCCGCCTCTACGAACTCGCCGGCATCCCTCACATGGGCACCCGCCACGCGCCGTACAACGACATGGCGCTGTGGAAGGCGACCTTCCCGGTGGGCGACTTCGCCTTCGGCCCGAAGATGAACAGCCTGCCCCACTTCGAGCTGTTCAACATGGGCCTGCACCACCTGGTCGCGTGGGTGGCGAACGGCACCGTGCCGCCCCGCGCCGACCGCCTGGAGGTGGGCCCGGACGGCTACTTCGCCCGGGACGAGCACGGCAACACCAAGGGCGGGGTGCGCAGCGCCCAGCTGGACGTACCGCACTCCACGTACCGGCCCAACCCGACCAACCCGGACGGCACTCCCAGCTTCCTGACGATCGGCAGCGAGGAGTCGTTCGAGGCGCCGAAGCTGCGGGAGCTGTACCAGGACTCCACCGACTACCTGGAGCGCTTCGACCGTCGCCTGGCCGATCTCATCGACGAGGGCTGGCTGCTCGCGGAGGACGCCGAGGACCTGCGGCGCGAGGCGCGGCAGGTCGAGATCTCGTAGCAGGACGGAGAACGACCGGCGGCGGGTCCGGGCGAGGGACGTCCG
>NZ_JBFAKW010000313.1:0-1159 GCF_040655955.1 Streptomyces sp. NPDC050263
CACCGACCGTGGCCAACCTCACGGTGTTCTGGGTCATCGCCTCGGTGGCGTTGAACGCGGCGGCCTCGCCGCTGGGGGCGACTCTCGCCGATCGCATTCCCGAGAGTCGACGCGGCAGCACGTCGGCGTTCGGCGGCTTCGGTTCGTTCCTGGGCGGTGTATTCGGCAGCGTCGGGGCGGGCGCGGCCCTCTCGGCACTCGGTCTGAACAGCTATTTCGTCTTCGCCGCACTGGTCGTGCTGTGCGTCGTGCTCTTCGTGTGGCGGGTGAAGGACGGCTCCTCGCTGGATCTGCACGTGCCGAAGTTCGAGTGGAAGTCGTTCCTTCTCGGCTTCACCTACGCGGTGCGTGATCGGGACTACCGGTGGGTCTGGGTCGCTCGCATCCTGCTCACCTTCGGATACGGAGTCTCAGGGGCCCTCGGCCTGTACATGCTGCAGAGCTATGTGAAGCCCGCCCTCAGCGTGACGGAAGCGACGAAGCTCGTCCCCCTGCTCGCCTTGACGGCACTGCCTGCCACCCTGGTGGCCATTGTCGTCGCGGGCCCGCTCTCCGACCGGTTGCAGCGTCGGAAGGCCTTCGTCTTCGCCGCATCGGTCCTCATGGCGGCGTCCATGGCCATTCCCCTGGTCTCTCCCACGGTTCCCGCACTGTTCGTCCAGGCCGTCGTCGCCGGATTCGCCTTCGGTATCTACATCCCGGTCGATCAGGCGTTGGTCATCGACGTGCTGCCGGACCCCAACGCCTACGGGCGCGACCTCGGTGTGGCGAACCTCGCCACCAACCTGGGCCAGTCGCTCGGTCCGGCCCTCGCCGGAGCGGTCGTGGCGATCACCGGCGGATACACCTTCGTATGGGTGGCCGCACTCGTGTTGGTCGCCCTCGCCACGATCTGCATCCTGCCCGTCCGCAGACGCTGAACTCCTGCTCACCCTCCCAACCCACCGAACAGCTTTAGGGGACACATGCCCGACATCACGACCGCCCTCGACGAACTGACCCTGGAAGAGAAAGCAGGTCTCGGCAGCGGGTCGGACTTCTGGACCACCAGGGCGGCCGGTCGCGTCCCGTCGATCCTGATGACGGACGGACCGCACGGTCTGCGCAAGCAGGAGGGCGCCACCGACCACCTGGCGCTCTCCGGCAGCCTCCCGGCGAC
>NZ_JBFAKW010000314.1:0-1155 GCF_040655955.1 Streptomyces sp. NPDC050263
CCGTCGTATCGGACGGCGGCGAGGCCGACACGTGCCGAACACATCCCTGCCGTGGGACGGGGTCACGGCGGCCGCCGGGCCGGGATCAGAGCAGTTCCGGTACCGACCCTGCGCCCTGCGCGGCGGGTACGGCCTCGTCCGTGCCGTGGCCGGTCAGCGTCGCGCCCACCTCCGCCGCCTTCTGCCGCAGCCAGATGTGGGCCGCGTCCTGCGCGTGTACCGGGTGCCACCACATCGCCTCCCGCACCGGTACGGCCTCGAAGGGGCAGGGCAGGACGCGTACCGCGGCGGAGCGGACCGCTTTGCGTGCCAGGCGTTCCTGGATCATGGCGATCCGGCGGGTGCCCTCCACCATGTGGGGCAGCAGTTGGAAGGTCTGTACGGAGACCTCCACCCGAGGGCTGATGCCGAGCATGCTGAGCTGGCGGGCGGCCGGGGCGTCGTAGGGGCGCTGGTAGACCGCCCAGGGCAGGCGCGAGAGGTGGTCGAGGGAGAGTTCGTCGCCGACCTCGGGGTTGTCGTCGGCGACCATGCACAGCCAGCGGTCCCGATGGATGTCGACGAAGGGGAAGCCGTCGATGATGCCGTGCGGCAGCAGCAGGCCGTCGACGGTGCTCAGCGCGGTCGCGGTGTTCTCCACGACCGCGGGCGTCGAATGCTGGAAGGTGAGCCGGATGCCGGGCGCCTCCCGGTGCAGGGCGCGGGCGAGCGCGGAGCCGAAGACGGCCGCGCCGTAGTCGGAACAGAGCAGGGTGAACTCGCGTGTCTCGGCGGCCGGGTCGAAGTCGGCCTGGCTGGCGAAGACCCGTTCCAGCAGGTCGCAGGCGGTGGCGCTGCGATCCTGCAGGGCGGCGCCGAGGGGGGTCAGCTCGTAGGCGTTGCCGGTGCGGGCGAGCAATTCGTCGTCGAAATGGCGGCGCAACCGGGACAGCGCCGCGCTCATCGCGGGCTGGCTCAGTCCGATGCGCTCGCCGGCCCGCGTGACGTTGCGCTCCTCCAGCAGCGCACGCAGGGCAACGACCAGGTTGAGGTCGAGTCGGGACAGGTTCACCGGACACCTACCTAGTGCCGCGGCAGGCAACGTTCGCCCCGTCGCGACGCCCGGCACGCACTCTCGCCGCACCGGCCGAAAGCCCAAGTACGTCCAGTACGAGG
>NZ_JBFAKW010000315.1:0-1145 GCF_040655955.1 Streptomyces sp. NPDC050263
CGGGCGAGTATACCCTCATCACCATAAATGACTCCTTCTGGCCGGTCCCCTGCGGGGCCGGATCGAAGGTGTCCACCTACAAGGGGGAAGCCCCAGCTGTGCGTGGCGAAGCCACGCTGCATCGCTGTCGGGAATCTTGAGATCCAGGGTCATTTGCCTTGCCGCCACCATAGGGGTCGGGGCAGGCCGCATGCGTCGACCGATCGGCTCCTCCCGTGCGGTGACTGGGCGCAACACGCTCTCCGGCCGGCGTCGCCCGGGCCGGGCGGATTCCCCTGCTCGCGCCCAGGGGCGCGGGCTCGGTCCTCAGCGAGTGTCAGATCCATCATGCCTGTTCGCAGGTGGTTTTCGGTAGGACGGAGCGCACGTCCGTTCGGGCTTGTCGCAGGTGGTGGTCCGCCCGCAGACTCGTCGTCATCCACTCTCCGACGTCCGTGTCGGCATCCGTTCCCGGCTGCCGACGCGTTCGCTGTGCTGTCTCGTCGCGTGACGGGGCGGGCCGGGGGTGAGGGAACGAAGGGGGATCGATGGATCAGGACATGGTTCTGCGGGCGAGGGTCAAGCTGCTCGGCGCCAACCGGCGGGTGGTGCGCGGTGTCGAAGGGCTGTGGATCTACCGCCTGCTGACGCAGGTCGAGCCGGAGGTGTACGGGTCGAAGCTGGCGTACGTCCTGGTGGAGGCCGGCGCCTCGCCGCTGGTGCGGGAGCTGCCCGGGCAACGGCTGGCACTCTTGGAGGAGGCGGTGGCGGTGGCGACGGCCCTCAGCGCCGAGAATCCCTACCGGGCCAAGGTGCTGGCGAGGGCTCTCGCCGCCCGGCGGGAACTTGACGGCCGGCAGGCGGTGTAGCGGGAAACGCCCTATCCGGTGCGCATCAGGTGCGGTGCGCGGCGCCGGTGGTGCGCGGCATCGTGCGGACCTGGTGCGCACCACCGGCCCGTGGTGCACTCGATGCGCACTGCCCGGCGCGGGAGCCCGGCCGGACCTTTGACCAGGTTGGGCCGGGCACCCGTTTCTCCTAGATTGTGCGCGAGCGGTCATCGACCGGTGCTAGGGCCTGTGTGGAGTTGTGATCTCGCGGGGCCCCGGTCTGGGAAATCCGGGGGCCCTGGAGTAGAACGGTGGGGTGTCTCGACCTCAACTTTC
>NZ_JBFAKW010000316.1:0-1127 GCF_040655955.1 Streptomyces sp. NPDC050263
ACGCTGCGGTGGGGAGGGGAGGCGAGAGAGTCAGGGTGATGATTCGTTCGCATGTTCTCTCTGGTGACGCGTGTGCGACCTCCCTAATGTGATCGTCATGCAGCTCCGGTACAGCTTCCGTCTGTACCCGGATGCCGGCCAGCGCACTGCGCTGGCCAGGGCGTTCGGGTGCGCCCGGGTGGTGTTCAACGACGCGGTGCGTGCCCGCGAGGACGCCCGCCGGGCCGGGCAGTCGTTTCCGACGGCCGGAGAGCTGTCGAGGAGGCTGGTCACGGAGGCGAAGCGGACAGCGGAACGGTCCTGGCTGGGCGAGGTCTCCGCGGTCGTCCTGCAGCAGTCCCTGCGGGATGCCGAGAGTGCGTACCGCAATTTCTTCGCTTCCCTCAAGGGCACCCGCAGGGGTCCGAAACTGGGTGCACCCCGGTTCAAGTCCCGTAAGGACACCCGGCAGTCGGTCCGGTTCACCGCCAACGCCCGCTGGAGCATCACCGGCAGCGGCCGTCTGAACCTGCCGAAGATCGGCGCGGTGAAGGTGAAGTGGTCCCGCGCGCTGCCCGCCACCCCCGCCTCGGTCACCGTCGTGATGGACGCGGCTGGCCGGTATTTCGCGTCCTTCGTCATCGACACCGACCCCGCCGCCGACGCGACCCGGATGCCCGACACCGACCAGACCATCGGCATCGATCTGGGCCTGACCCATTTCGCCGTCCTGTCCGACGGCACGAAGATCGACTCTCCCAGGTTCCTGCGCCGGGCGGAGAAGAAGCTGAAGAAGGCGCAGAAGGAGCTGTCCCGCAAGCAGAAGGGATCCAGGAACCGGGCCAAGGCCCGCCTCAAGGTCGCCCGCGCCCATGCGAAGGTCGCCGACGCACGCCGTGAGTTCCACCACCAGCTCTCCACGAGGCTGATCTCCGAGAACCAAGGGATCGCCGTGGAGGACCTGTCGGTGGCGGGGCTGGCCCGCACGAGGCTGGCCAAGTCCGTGCACGATGCCGGATGGTCCTCGTTCACCAGCATGCTGACGTACAAGGCGGATCGGTACGGCCGCACCCTGGTCACGATCGGCCGGTTCACACCGACCTCGCAGACCTGCTCTACCTGCGGCGCCGTGGACGGACCCAAACCCC
>NZ_JBFAKW010000317.1:0-1104 GCF_040655955.1 Streptomyces sp. NPDC050263
GCCAGGGTGGCCGGGGTGGCCGGGTGAAGGACGTCGGCGAGCAACTCGGCTGCGGGTTCGGCGTCGCCGACGTTGCCCGCGGTGACGGCGGTCGCGGTGACGATCTCGCTGTCGGGGTCCTCGGCGACGTGGCCCTTGTAGCCGTCGAAGGAGCGGTTGACGGTCTTGTGCCCGTGCCGGGCCTCCGGATCGACCGTGGAGATCACCCGGTCCCTGGCCACCTTGCGGGCGATCCGCAAGACGTCCCCGTCCTGTTCCAGGTCCTGGCCCAGCACGGTGGCCAGCAGCCGCGCGGCCTGGTCCGTCTCCTGCTCCAGTACCCGGCCGTCCAGAACGGCCAGCAGCGCGTACCCGTCGCGGGCCCGCGAATCGACCAGGGCCTCCCGCTCGGCCGGATCCGTCCAGTCGATGGCCGGCTTGGCCGTGCTGGTGTAGGTGTCCTCGCTGGAGATCACCGCCCGCAGCTGGGCCCGCAGCACGTGACCGGCCGTCCGCAGCAGGCCACGGATGGCCGACCGGATCAGCGTGATGGTGTCCTGCGCGGCCACCGCGTCATAGACCGGAGCCGAGTCCAGCACCCGCCGACGGCCCACCAGCCCGGCCTGCGCGGCCACTTCCACCGTCCGCTCGAAGATCCGGTCCGGGCGGGCCGAAGCGGCCAGCCGCGCCCGCATGTCCACCAACACGGTGTGCACGAACCCCGGATGATCGAAGTCCAGCCCGCCCGCGGCGTACTTCCAGCGCACGTCGAACGCGAACCGCTCGACCGCCTCCCGGTCGGACAAACCCTCCAGACGCTGCAGGACCATCACCACCGCCACGATCATCGGCGGCACCGACCTGCGGCCATCCCCGGCGAACAGATCGACGAACATCTCATCCGGGAACAACGCCCGGCACTCGCGGTGCAGCACCGCGTAGATCGAGTTCGGCGCCAGCCGACCCTCGCAGAAACCCGCCGTGGAGGAGAGCAACCCCGGCTGCATCGGAGTCCGGCCCACTGCCATCGCTCAACCTCTCCCCACACCCAGCGACCAACGGCCCTGAGCCTGACACAGGCCGAAGCCCCAACGCGAGCCCCAACGATTAACACCAGTCACCTAG
>NZ_JBFAKW010000318.1:0-1084 GCF_040655955.1 Streptomyces sp. NPDC050263
GCCCCGCTAACGGGCGCTCGAACCGAGGAAAGCGGCGATCTTGCTCGGGTTGAACACCCACATCACCTTGTAGACGCCTTCCGCCGAGGCGGCGATCGTCATGAACGTGACGGGCTCGCCGTTCCGGTGGATCAGCACGCCGGTACGGCCGTTGGCGTGGACCGGCCTGGGGTCCGCCTCCGGCCAGAACCGGGGAAAGGCGGTCGACAGGTTGGCCACGCGCGCCCGCCCCAGCACCGGGATGCGGGCGGCGCCCCGCATGCCGTTGCCGTCGGACAGACTGACGGCGTCGGGGGTGAGCAGGGCTTCCAGCGAAGCCACGTCCCCCGTTCGAGCCGCTGAGACGAACGCGTTGAGAAGGCGCCGGTGCTCCGTGGTGTCCACGGTCTCGCGGTGCTCGTCCCCCAGGTGCTTACGCGCCCGGCTGACGATCTTCCGCACGTTGACCTGGCTGAGCCGGAGGATCGCGGCGATCTCGGGGTAGCCGTAGTCGAACGCCTCCCGCAGGACGTAGGCGGCGCGCTCGGTCGGGCTCAGTCTCTCCAGCACCAGCAGCAGGGCCATCTCCAGCGCTTCCGCGCGCTGCGCGCCCACCTCCGGGTCCGAACTGGTGTCGACGGGCTCGGGCAGCCACGGTCCGATGTACGTCTCCCGGCGCACGCGCGCCGACTGAGCGACGTTGATGGCCAGGCGGGTCGTCGCGCTGGAGAGGAAGGCGACCGGGTTGATCACCACCGAGCGGTCGGTCTTCTGCCAGCGCAGCCACACCTCCTGGACCACGTCCTCGGCCTCCACGGCGCTGCCGAGCACGCGGTAGGCGATGCCGAAGAGACGTTTCCGCTGCTGCACGAAGACAGAGACCGCCTCTTCGAGGTCGCTGGTCGTGGGGGACGGTGCCTGATGCATGGTCGTGGGGTCGCTCAAAGGCATGGCTGCTCCAATCGCATCTGCCTCATAGACCGGGCGCGCCCCGATCCTGTGACAGGACGGAGCAGCGGATCCGGAGACAGCCGTCGGAGGAGCCCGACCCACCGAGGCATACGGTGATTTCGCGCCCGTCGAGCACTGACACGTTGTTGCTCAG
>NZ_JBFAKW010000319.1:0-1066 GCF_040655955.1 Streptomyces sp. NPDC050263
CGGGCAGGGCGGTTGCAAGTTCCGGGATCGCGTAGATCGTCTGCGTCCGGCGGGAGTTGACGCAGCAACAGCACAGGCACGAGACCGGTGATCATCAGGGTGTCTACGCCAGCTGATCACATCGAGGTCCCGTGCCTGCCGCTCCATCCTCCCCGGTCCCTGCCGCCCTGGCGAAACTGGGCCCCCTCCACCAGCACGACACCGGCCGCCTGCGCGCCCACCTCCAGCGCGTACCCGACCCGCGTTCACGTCGCGGACGGTGGTATCCCCTGGTCGGCTTGCTGCTGATCTGCGCCTGCGCAGTCGTCTCCGGCGCCCGGACCATCACCGAGATCACCGAGTGGGGACAGCGCGCCACCACCACAGTGCTGGAACACCTCGGCATCCGCCGCCATCTGCCCGGACGTCGACGCGCCCCGTCCCAGGCCACCTTCACCCGGCTCCTGGCCGCCCTCGACGGCGATGCCCTGGACGCCGTGATCGGCGCCTACCTGGCCGGACACGACCACACCGACGTCATCACCGGCTCTGCGCCGCGGCCCGCGATCGCGGTGGACGGCAAGGCGCTGTCCGGCTCCGCGCACCGACAACAGCGCCACCGGCACCTGCTGTCCGCCGTCACCCACGCCCCCACCGTCACCCTGGCCCAGCGGGAGGTGGGGGCCAAGACCAACGAGACGGCCGCCTTCCGTCCGCTGCTGGAACCCCTCGACCTGACCGGCACCGTGGTCACCTTCGACGCCCTGCACAGCGTCAAGGACCAGGTGCGCCGGCTGGTGCAGGAGAAGAAAGCCCACTGCATCGCGGTGATCAAGGGAAACCAGCCGACCGCGTCGGCCCAGCTCAAGGCCCTGCCGTGGGAACAGGTGCCCGTGGCGCACACCGTCTCCGGGACCGGGCACGGCCGACGGGAGTCCCGCTCGGTCAAGACCATGGCCATCGCGGCGAACCTGGGCGGGATCGCTTTCCCGCAAGCGCGGCTGGCCTTGCGCATCCACCGGCGCCGTCAGGAGAGCGGCAAGCGGCAGACCCGGGAGACGGTCTACGCCGTCACCAGCCTCGATAC
>NZ_JBFAKW010000320.1:0-1047 GCF_040655955.1 Streptomyces sp. NPDC050263
GCTCCTCCGCATGGCCCACCGCACCCGGTGAGGCCGTGGTCGACGTGGAGCGGGTCGGTGTGTGCGGCACCCATGTGGAGTTCTGTGCCGGCGCGATGGCCTGCCTCCACCAGGGCCACTCCTCCTACCCGATGCGCCTCGGCCACGAGCGGTCCGGCCGCGTCGTGTCGGTCGACCGACGGGGTCGAACCGGGGCGGGTGGGGCGGCGGGTCATGGGCGACACCGTGTTCGGCCGCGGTGCCTGCCGTCGCTGCCTACGGGGCCACCCACACGTGTGCGAGAAACGGCAGGAGCCGGGCATACGCGGTGAGCGGGCCGGCCGGTGCCCTGGCGGAGCAACTCGCCCTGCCGGTCTCCCCGTTGCACGTGCCGCCCGGCTCCGTGGACGCCGTGCCGGGCGCGCTCGTGGAGCCGGGTGGCAACGCCCTGCGAGCGGCCCGGGCCGCCGCGCTCAGGCCCGGCGACCGGGCTCTGGTCCTGGGTCCCGGGACCATCGGCTGCTGGTCGCGATGTTCGTCGGGGCCGTCGGCGCGGAGATCCACCTGATGGGCCGTAGCGGCAACTCCCCTGCCTTCCCACGAGTTGGGCCGCGAGCGCCCGTGCTCGGATGAATCGGTCCCGGACCGGCCGTCCGACGCGATCGTCGATGCCTGAAAACGCCGTCAGACTGCCCGCTCTGGCCCTGGGGTTGATCGAGCCGGGCGGACGGGTCGTTTTCGTGGGGCCGGCCGGTGGGCCCAGCAGGATCGGCACCCGCACGCTCGGACGTGACAGCGGTGGGCATCCTGTCCGCCTCCCCCGGCCTCGACGACACCGTCCGCGCATACGCCGACGGATCCGTCGACCCGAGACCGATGGTCGCCGCGACCGTCGGCCTGGAAGCGGTCGGGCCTGTCCTCGCCGACGAGCGTCCGGCCGACACCGGACACGGGCCGAGGATCCATGTCGACCCGAGGTCGGGCTGACGTCGCACCGCTCCGTCAGCCGACCGCTCCGTCAGCCGGCGGCCCGTCCGTCGACCGGCGGGAGGATGAGGTCGAAGAAGC
>NZ_JBFAKW010000321.1:0-1041 GCF_040655955.1 Streptomyces sp. NPDC050263
TGCAGGACCGCCGGGATGATCCCGGCCGCGCCGTTCGTGGGGGCCGTCACGACCCTGCCGCCCGCCGCGTTCTCCTCGTTCACCGCCATCGCGTAGAGCGTCGCCCACTCCATGGCGTGGATCCCCGGATCGCCGGCGGCGCGCAGCGCCCGCGCGGAGACGGCGGCCCGGCGCCGGACCTTCAGCCCGCCCGGCAGGATGCCCTCCAGGGCCAGGCCGGCGGCCACGCAGGTCTGCATCACCCGCCAGATCTCCAGCAGCCCGGCCCGGATCTCCGCCTCGGTGCGCCAGGCCCGCTCGTTCTCCAGCATCAGCGCGGAGATCGACAGGCCGGTCTCCTTCGTCAGGCGCAGCAGCTCGTCGCCCGTGCGGAAGGGATGGCTCAGGACCGTGTCGTCGAGCTTGATGCGATCCGCGCCCGCCGCGTCCTCGTCCACGACGAACCCGCCGCCGACGGAGTAGTACGTCTTCGACAGCAGCTCCGCCCCCGAGGCGTCGAACGCCCGGATCGTCATGCCGTTGGCGTGGTACGGGAGGGCCTTGCGGCGGTGCAGGACCACGTCGTCGTCGAAGTCGAAGGGGATCTCGTGGGCGTCGCCGATCTCGACGCCGAGCAGCCGCAGCCGCCCGGTCGTCCTGATCCGCTCGACATCGCGCCCGGCCCGCACGATGTCGACCGTGTGCGGCTCGTTGCCCTCCAGACCGAGCAGGACGGCCTTCGGCGTGCCGTGGCCGTGGCCGGTCGCGCCCAGGGAGCCGTACAGCTCGGTGCGGACCGTGGCCGTCCGGGCGAGTACGCCGTCCCCCTTGAGCCGGACGACGAACCGGCGGGCGGCCCGCATCGGAGCCACCGTGTGGGAGCTCGACGGCCCGATGCCGATCGAGAAGAGATCGAAGACGGAGATGGCCATGTACGAGCTCCTACGGCGGGAGGACTACGACGACGGACCGGGGTAGAGGGGGTGCTTGTCGGCGAGGGCGGTGACCCGGGCTTTGAGCGTGTCGGCGTCGTAGGACGGCTTGAGGGCCTGGGCGATGACG
>NZ_JBFAKW010000322.1:0-1003 GCF_040655955.1 Streptomyces sp. NPDC050263
GTCGGCCAGCAGTCGCATGTCCTCGCCGTAGCGGTGGTAGCTGTCGATCGCGTCACCGCTGAGCGCCATGCCGGGAGTGACCTGCTCGCGCGACCACCAGTCGCTGTTGATGTTGTTGCCTTCGATCTGGTGCGGCGCGGTGGACGCTCCCCAGAGGAAGTCGGGTGCGAAGCGGCTCATGATGTCTCCTTCGTATCTGTCGGTCGCGTTGGTCGGTCACGGGCGTCGAGCCACCGGCTCGTCGCCCGGACACCTCGGCGCAGGCCACGGCCTCGGGGGCGAGGAATCCGTGCAAGGTCTTGTCGATGATCATGTGGTCGAGCACGGAGCCGGCTGCCCGCGGGGCGGACGTGACGCGGTCGCCGGAGGCCCGAAGGCTGTCCCGGTCGGCGTCCCTCACGAGCACCGGCGGAAGGCCGGCGAGGTCGGCTCCGGTGGGGAGGGCTCGCGGGAACACTAACTTCTAGAAGCCGTTGGCGGCGTTCGCGCGCGCCAGCACGTCGTCCACCAGGCCGTCGGGGAGTGCCGAACCCGTCGTGCTGAGGAAGCGCCCGAACGGCAGCGAATCCAGCATCGGCGCGAAGTCGGTCTCCTCGGCTGCCGAGAACTGCTCGAACATCGCCGCGAAGACCTCCTGGAAGGCGGGACCTGCGATCGGGTCCCGCAGGACCTCGCCGATCGACGAGTCCGGTCCCAGCCGGTAGCGCGCGGCCTCCCCGGGGAGCTCGACCGTGGCGGACAGCCGGATGTCCCGGCTCGACGCGCCCGCCGCGACGCGGTACTCGCCGCCCTCGACGAGCCAGCGCTGAAGCTCCTCGTCCCAGTACTCGAACTCCCGCCTCGGCACGGTGACGACGACCTCACCCGACTCCCCCGGGTCCAGGTCGACGGCGCCGAAGCCCACCAGCCACCGCGGCGCGCGCGCGACCGCGGAGCCGTCCCGGGACGCGTAGAGCTGGACGATCTCACGGCCTGCCCGCCCACCCGTGTTGCGGACGGTGAC